>JASFPP010000098.1:0-13631 GCA_050115915.1 Candidatus Aminicenantota bacterium | reverse complement strand
TAGTGATAATCTGTTCCGATGTGTATCGCCTTCTAGCCATATCCCTCTCCTTTCGTCCAGCTAAATTATAACTCAAATGCTGGATCGATATGAGGGGGGCAGGTCACTTGCCTGCTATACACACACCAAATCCCTTTGAAAATATTACTGAATCATCCTTGATTACAGATATACTGAGTCCAGGAATTTGAGCCTTTTTCATAACCTTGTGAATGTTATCCTCAAGTTGGTCGAAATTGGCTTTCTCCTCATCACCAATAGCCAACGTGGATAAGGTACAGAGGCAAAAAACCAGACCCAATAACACGACTAGTAATTTTCCCTTCATAGAAAACCTCCTTTTACTCAATAAGAAACCCTCTTGACTGGTGATAATTCAATCAAACCCGGCAATCTATGTCAATAGAAATTGCGCGGCAAATTATGTCTAATCATTAAACATTGGGTGAAGGGAATAGATAAGTTTAAGCGCGGGGATGGTATTTTTCATATGCGTACTGGATGTGTTTCCGGTTTACGTGGGTATAGATTTGTGTTGTGGTTATCTGGCTATGGCCTAGCATGAGTTGAACAGCGCGGAGATCGGCACCGCCTTCTAAAAGATGTGTAGCGAAACAATGGAGTAGCCCTAGATAAATCCGGAGTTTTATACATCATAGATGTGCCTAATGCTCGGGTTATGAAATACAGACAAAAATAGTATGATCGAGACCACTGGAGGGGAACAAAAGGAACTGAATTTGGATATTGGGATAAATAATTAGGATTTTTGTACGAAAATATTCTAGAATAGCAAAAAGAAGAGAGGAGACAGAGAACATGGAGAATAAAAAAGATAGCTATGAATGTGCTCACTGCGGATACACAGCACAGGGTAGGTTCAGTGGAGACATCTGTCCCGAGTGTAATCAGACCTACTGGAAGTGCGGAGAGTGTGGATTTATCTTTACTGCGACCATGCTGCCAGAGAAATGCCCGGAATGCAAAGAGAAATGTGAATTCTTTAACATCACGTGTTACACACCCGAGTGCGGCGGGCCCGGTCATATCGATCCACGCTTAAAATAAATTTTAATTTCTTTCTTTAATTTCTTTCATTTGACACACCCATTGCCAGTCTATATTCTAGTCTCGAAGAGATAAGGGGATGGTGTTTGTTTTCCTTTTAAGAACACATCCTGGACTTTTTTAGGTCCCCCATGAAAAAGAAGGACGTCGAACAAGCGGTTTTTGGTATTATTGGAGAATACGGGAAGGTTCTCAAGGGAACGGCCAAGCGCACATTCGGAGTGCCCGAGTCCAAGCTCCCCTACAGCAAAAAGGTAATCAAAAACGCCATACGAGTGGCGTTGCTTATGACCGACGAAACAGATATCCGTGAACATCTTAAGTACGGGTATATTTCTCTGGCGAATTTTGTTCCTGATGATGAAGCACAAAGAACAGAAGAGATCGCCGAAGATTTCTTTTCCTTTCTGGAAATGGAGGAAGACCGAAAAAAAGAGTTCTTGCAGGCCCGCTTTAAAAGTGGCTTGCTGGGAGATTATGAGCTGGCGATGAAGATAACCACTAAAATCGCAGAGGAACAGAAACGGCTGAGAGCAGAGCTCGATAAATTTCTCGAGGGAAAGTGAAAATCTAAGCGTTCTTATTATCCCTTATCCACTCCGTTCATCGAGGTTTTTAGAAGTTGGAGGGGAGGCTTATTACCAGAAGATGATGTAAAGGGCTATGGTGACCACAACCACAGCCAGTCCTAGCCATTTGGCGGCCAATGCCGGTTTTTGATCGATGCCGCCTTTTGTTGGAAGAACCTTCGGCTCCTTGAGCGGTACGAGCAGTGTGATGGCTGTCATCACAAGGATAAGGATACCGAAGGTAATGGCCATCTTGTTCAAGAACACGATGTTATCGAAGGTTTCGAGGTGAAGGATGCCATAGACTGGGACATTCAGGATGAGTGCTGTAATCGCCGCGGATGACGGAGCCCATTTGATGAAAAGCCCGAAAATAAAAGCCGCCAGAATCCCTGGTGAGATGTAGCCCTGGAAGTCCTGGATGTAATGAAAGATCCCCATAAATTTGGGATTGCCCAACTGGGGGGCGATAAGGCATCCGATAAAAACGAAGACGCCCGTCATAATCCGTCCTATCAATATGAGCGATTTCGACGTGGCCTCCTTTTTGAAGTGGCGTTTGTAGAGGTCCATGGTGAAGATAGTGGAGGCAGAGTTAAGCATCGAATCCAGAGAGCTCATGACAGCGCCGAAGATCGCTGCGAACATAAATCCTTTGAGTCCCGCCGGGATGAGGTTTTTGATGAGTAGAGGATAGGCCTGGTCGCTGGTCGTCATCTCCCCTCCGTAGAGCTGCAGGGCCATGATCCCGGGGAAGACAACGATAAAGGGGATGAGGAGCTTCAAACCCGCGGCAAATACAACACCCAGCTGTCCCTGTTTTAAGCTCCTCGCTCCCAGAGTTCGCTGTGTGATGTATTGGTTCAATCCCCAATAATAAAAGTTCGGGATCCAGAGGCCGATGATGAGCGCAGTCCAGGGGATTTCCGGATGGTCTGAAGGCAAAATCATGTGAAGTCTGTCCGCATTGTTCGCGAAGAATTCTCCCACTCCGCCGACCGCGATAAATCCGAGGATCAACGTCAAGGCGCCCCCGATGATCAGGGCCGAGCCCTGGATAAGGTCTGCCCAGACAACAGCCCGTAAACCGCCATAGGTGGTGTAGAGGGCCGCGATGATCCCAATCAACCAAACGGCCTGCGTGAGATCCATGCCGAATATAGTGTGGAGAGTCAAGCCTCCCGAGTAGAGGACGGCTGCGATCGTCACAGCGACGTAAATGACCATCGTGTAAAAGGCCATAATGGCCCGGGGTAAAGGACTGTACCGGTATTCCAGGTACTCGGGAATCGTGAAGATTCCGCTTTTGAGGAACTTGGGGAGGAAAAAGAGGGCAACAAAAACAAGTGTGATGGCCGCCATCCACTCATAACTGGCGACAGCCATCCCCACATGCCCGGCACTCTGTCCGGACATCCCGACGAACTGTTCTGTGGAGATGTTGGATGCGATGAGAGAAAAACCGATCAGGTACCAGAAGAGGGTGCGGCCGGCGAGGAAGTAATCCTCTGTCGTTTCTTTCTTTTGGCGGCTCTTGTAAAGGCTGGTTCCCACGACGAACGACACAAAAACGAGGAATATCCCGATGTCGACCCAGTTCAACTGCATAATGTCTCGTCTCCTTCGGAGGAGTCTGATTCTTCAGCGTGCATTCTGTGTTTATATTTTCTGTATAAATAAAAAAGGTATGCGGCGGGGGCTTGGTAGAGTGCAAGAATGATCGGTGAGATTATCAGCCAGTAGATGTTGAAATCGGGAACGAACAGGATAATAAAAAGAGCGATGCCTGCAATGGAGGCCAATAGAGATGAAACAAGCAAAAGATAGAGGATGATTTTTTTCACTTTTCTTCGAACATGAATCCTTCTTCGAAGATTTTAAGACAGGCCTCCACAACCTCCGAGTCGTAGAGCTTTCCCTTGTTTTCAGAGATCTCTTCAAGAGCCACCTCGATACTGAGGGCAGGGCGGTAAGGCCTGTGGGTGGCCATGGCTTCGATGACATCCGCCACGGCGAGGATTCTTGCTTCCAGAAGGATATCTTTGCCTTTAAGCCCGGCGGGGTATCCGGTCCCGTTCATCCGTTCGTGATGCTGGAGGACTATGTCGGCAATGGGCCAGGGAAACTCGATGGTCTTCAGTATGTCGTAACCAACCTGGGAATGTGTTTTGATGATGTTATACTCGGCCTCGGAGAGTTTGCCCGGTTTGCTGAGGATCTCAGCAGGGACATAGATCTTGCCGATATCATGAAGGTCCCCGGCCATGCGGACCCCTTCTTGAACATCTGTGGGAAGCCCCATCTTTTCGGCCAGAGCACAAGCCAGCTGAGTCACCCTTCGCTGGTGCCCGGCTGTGTACGGATCCCTGGTTTCGATCGTGTAAGCCATGGCCTGGACCGTCCCTTCCATGGCCTGTTTGAGGCGATCGTAGCTCTCTATGAGTTCTTCTTCTGTTTCCTTCTGCCGCGTGATGTCTCTGAAAGCCAGAACGACGCCCGAAGTATTCCCGGCTTCGTCTGTTATCGGTGCGGCCCGGTGGTCTACAGGAATGGCCTTTCCTGATTTAGACGCAAGGACAATATCGCGGGGAAGTAGATTTTCATCTCCTGTCAGAATATCTTTGATGGAGATTGTCCGCTCATTCTCTTTTTTTGTGTCCAAGATCTTGTAGACTTTGTTCAGAGGTTTGCCGATAGCCCTGGTCTGCCGCCATCCTGTTAAAGCCTCTGCAAGGGGATTCATGAACGTGATATTCCCCTTTTTATCCGTCGCAATGACGCCGTCCTCAATGCTTTTGAGCATTGTGGTGAGCCACCGTTCCCGTTCTCTGAGCTTCATCTCCATACCGAATTTATAGAGGGCGATCTCTATGGTGGATTTCAACTCGCGTTCTTCGAAGGGTTTAAGCAGGTATCCGAACGGTTCTGTTTTTTTGGCGCGCTGGAGTGTGGTCTCATCGGCATAAGCAGTGAGGTAGACCACGGGGATGTTGAGTCCGGAGTATATTTGGTCAGCGGCCTCGACTCCAGAGATATCTCCCTTGAGCATGATGTCCATCAACACCAAGTGCGGCTTTTCTTTTTTGGCGCTTTTGACGGCTTCTTTGGCGTCTGAGATGACAGCGGTGACGTCGTAACCTAGACCGAGCAGCATGTTGCGTATATCCCTGGCGACGATGCTCTCATCTTCGACGACGAGAATATTTGTTTTTTCCATTTCTTGCGTTAGCGGAGTTTAGTCGTACGTAAAGGCGTGTCGAAAAATATTTCTACACGCAGCCTAAATTATCATCCGACACCCCCTATGTCAATGACACTTTCGATGTGTGTCAATTAATCGGTATTGGGTCAGTGCTCCGTATAGAACGACAAGACGTGGGGATTGTTGAGGGATCGATCCGCTGCCCGGTTCGTTTCCCGAACGATCCGACACCGGACTAGTGGCATCCCTTCACAGAGCGATCAAATGCTTGTTGTTGGGATCGGTTAGAGCCGCCAGAGGTAAGACACCTTGAAGAAAAGGCCTCGTTCCATCTCCAGAAAACGATCGCTCTCGCGGTACTCCCCCTTTACCCACTGAATCTTTTCGTAGAGCGACCCGTAACCCAAATGAATAACGGTTCCCGGAATGTACAGAAAAGACACAAGAAAGTCTGTCAGCAATGTCTTGTTGTAATCGTTGTATTCCACGATACCGCGGAAGGTGAGGTATTTGTTCATCTGGTAGGTCAACCGGGTTCGGGCTATCGTGTAATCATAGATCTTCAGAGAATCGGAATCACGGAAAAAGTCCGAATAGATCAGATTGACTCTCAAGTTGATCTTTTCAGAAGGTTCAAAGATCAGCTGGCCGCTCGCGTTGGCTCCTTTTCCTTGGTAGGGATCCCCGGAATAGTAGATCTTCTTGCCGTATCTATAAGCCAGACGCAGGTTGAACTGTTTTGTGAACTGGCTAATCCCGATAACGCTCAATCCGCTTGTGTTGAACTTTTCTTCCATGTAGCTTTCTGTGGAATAGTCTGCGGACAGGGATAGGTGTGTGCTCCGGAGAAGGATGAAAGCGAAAGACAGAGCGTTATATGTCTCCCAAATTTTGTTGAAATGGTCTTTGAGCTGGGACGTGTGGATAGAAGCATCGATCCTCTGGAGGAAATTCATGTTCGGATAAAACTTGGGATTGAGCGCTCCGGCTATCATCGTAAGACCTGTCCGTGTGAGGTATCCTGTTTCCGTATTGAAATCTTTAGAGATTTCCTTGACGGCGAGGTTGATATCCAGTTTTCGCGTAGCATACAGGTAATCCAGGCCCAACGCGTGGCCGCTGAAGTTATCGAATTCGGCATCATCTCCAGTCTGAGAATAAAACAAATGGAATCCCAGAATACTCGAAGGCGTGAGCCGGATCTGTCCGTCGGGTCCCACGAGAAGGTTGAAGTGGTTCTTTAGGTTCCGGCTCGTAAAAAAACCGCCAAGGTAACTGTCTTCGCTCAATGCTCTTTTGTAGCGGAGGATCGAAAACATGGCATACTTTCCTGTCGTATCCACATCTCCTGTATAACTCGGCGATTCGTCCAGTGAAAACAGCGAGGCGAGAGTGTTTTTTGTGCCGATCTTTCCCGAAAGTTTGATGCCGGCAAGAGGATCGACGATCTTCCTTGTGTAGACCACTTCGCTCAATGGATCGTGAGCAGCAAAGCCTCCGAAGTTGAAATTCTCCTTTCCCTCTAGGAAGAAGGGCCGCTTTTCTGGGAAATAGAGGTCGTATCGCAGATTGACATCCACCTGTCCTGCATCGGATTCGACCTGACTGAAGTCAGGATTGTAGGTGGCATCCAGGATCAGTTTCGAAGTGATGCCGTATTTTGCCGTCAGGCTAATGTCGCTAAACCGATCTGTGATTTTCAGGTCGCCTTCTTCAGCATATTGCCTCTGGTTCAGGGTTACAGCTGGGAGTAATTCGAACAGTGTGTAATGCCTGATATCGTGCATAACCATAGGTTGCATCTGTGTGAGGAAGAACATCCCCTTTTCCGGGCTCAACGCGGGATAAGTTCCATGTGTGGAGATCCGGCTAATTCTCCGCTCGAAAATAACGCCCATTTCAACGGTTTTTTTATTGGAAAACCGGAAGCTTTTTAAAGGAAGCTGAACCTCGACGACATACCCCTCTTCGTCGATCCGACCCGCACTGTAGAAAACAAAGTCTTGGCTGAAGTCTTCCTGGCCGCTTGCGTACCTGCTGTCCGTCTGGATGCCCAGCGGGTTGATATATAAAGCATAGAGCGATTGCTGGTCGTTAAAGGAATCCAGGTTGATGCAAACCCAGTCATCGGGCCGGATTGTGTCGCGCCTCGCAATCGATGCTTTGATCTTATTGGGCTGGCTGTCGAAACATTTAAATCCGAAGTATAGATTTTCCCTGTCATAGGCCATGTAAACAATTGTCTTCTCGGACATGTCTATCCCGAAATCAGGATGGAATGTTTTGAATCCAGTGACAGACGGGGCCGATTCCCAGATCTTGTCGTCCAGTGACCCATCGATAACCGGGGGCGTCTCTGTCCTTAGTGGCTGAAGAGTTGAGTTGGGAAATACAGTAGAGACGAGGAACAGGATGGCGGCAACACACAGGACAGTCTTTCGCATCTGTTTTATTAATGATATACGCAAATCCATGATTTTTGGTTTTCTAAAAATGCCGTTTTATGAGCGCTCACTGTAAGAAATTCGAGTCCTGCTGTCAATTGACAACAAAACACCTCTCGATCCGAACTAAAAAACGAACGACAAGAAGGGGAATAAATAAAAGCTCAGCCTCGATCGATCTACTCAAAGGCATATACGTAAGGTCCCTGGAGATGAGGAGCCATTAGTGGAACGCATAATATCTCTGGTCAGCCAATATGGATGCTATGGCTATCGTCGGATAACAGCCTTGCTGAGAAACGGAGGCTGGAGGGTCAATGGGTCTCCGATCCAATCGCCTCAACTCTTTTTTTCTAATCACATTTGGTCGAGATACGATTTATGCAATCCACTCATTTTCTAACCATCAATAATACACCCAGATTCCTAAACTACTAAAGTCACCACAAATTTCAGCTTTACCATCGTTTGCAAAATCCCCACACGCTATATGTTCTGGCGTATCATTAGTCAAGAAGGCCCAGCCAGTGCCGTATTCATAAACCCACATGCCATATAAGGGGAATCCTCCGACAAACTCTTCCTTGAGATCATTCTTCACATCTCCGGTTGCCATTGAAGTTGGAACGTCGTTTGTCATGTACATCCAACTGGAGTTGTTGAGGTAGCAAAACAAGCCAATCCCCGGGAAAGCTCCGAACACATCATCCTGTCCATTGTTATCCAGGTCCCCACAAACGACGACTGAACAATAGTCAGGAGTCAAATTCATCCAGCCCGATGCATTCGCATAAGTCCATAGTCCTAGTGCTCCGAAGCTTGCAACCACTTCATACATGCCATCATTGTTTTTATCTCCAGTGGTAACGTCGGTAGCATTATCAGGTGTTAGAGCCCTCCAGCTTGTGTTGTTGTCGAAAGACCACAAACCTAAAGAACCAAAATCTCCAATTATTTCGTCCTGTCCGTTATTATCAAGGTCTCCACACGCAATTATCTCTGGTGTATTAGGGCTGATTATCCTCCAACCTATGTTATTATCATAAACATACAGCCCTAGCGAGCTGAATCCAGCTATGACCTCAGACATTCCATCACTATCAATATCCCCGCAAGCAACAGCAGCAGGATCGTCCATAGTCAGCTGTCTCCAACTTTGATTGTTATCATACGACCAGAGCCCATTGGATCCCAAATCAGCTATCACTTCATCTATAGAATTAGCATCTAGGTTGCACGAATCCAAAGAATCTGCATTATCTTGACTAATCTGAGTCCAGGTTTTTGCAATAAAATTGGCTGTGATGGACTTATTTGCTGTCATCGTTAAGGTCAATGGATTGTCCTGTTCATGTCCAGAGGGTACATCATCCGACCAATGAGAAAAATTGTATCCTGGATTAGCAATGGCACTAATTTCAACTGGAGTACCAGAGGTGTAAACATAGAGCCCAGACACAGGATCTGTTGTGCCTCCTGAATTTGAAGAAATAGTTAAGGTGTACTGCACGGCATCTGCTGATAATGCCGAATAAAGATTGAGCATTCCTTCTGTAGCACAGGTATCAATCAGCGATGGCAGTAGTGTGACATTTTCCAGAATCCTGTTTATCCTATCCAGGACTGTCTCTGAAGGAAACTGCGCTGCCATTAATGCGACGGCACCGGTCACATGAGGAGTTGCCATCGATGTTCCCATTTTGTAGCTGTAGCCGTAAAAATTAACAGTCCCTATTCCCACATCATCGATGAGCCATCCAGGGAACTCCCATGAGAAATCTGTGACAAGATGAAACCTGAATCGAAAGTTTGCACTCTTAACGGAATCAGGAATCACACAGTTTAATGGAATATACCAGTAAATTGGGTATTCAGAATAATCCATTAAGGTGTGCCAAGTGCTCCCGCTATCGCCTGAGACTTCAACATAAGCATGATCAACACCCGCTTCGAAAAGCATGGCTGAACCGAAGCCTATGAAAAGATTTTGTCCGATATACCCCGAAAGGTCAATGTCAGAGGAATTCATCAACCAGGAATCTGTATCTGATAAATAGTCTGATCCAGGGGAATCACTCCAAAAATGTGGAGGACTGGGAACGGGAAAATCTGGGTTTTCGAACAACTCTTGATTGGTGGTTATTGCCCAGCTGTTGTTGATTCCCCCTGTCGTCCAATTTCCTGGGCCTGACTCCATATCATCAAAGAAGATGTCCCCTGACTGCGGGTAGTACAATCCTGGAATTGTGCTTAAAATGTCGACTCCGGGAGCGCCAAGGTCGACGCTCGTTGCACCATAATTGAAATTTTGATAGCCATAGTGATCCACTGCTGTTACTGCGATTATATTGGGACAGGGATAAGAAGACGGATAATGGGGTGTTATGTCGTTATCCATAAATTCATTTCCTGCTGCTGCACAAAAAATGATTCCCGCAGATCCCATGGCGTTGACGGCGCTTTCAAAAACTGGATCATAATCCCCGCCGCCAAAGGAAGCATTCGCAGCAACAATGTTTTGTCCGTATGTTGTTTTTAAATCAATCAGGTAATTGATGCATTCTATGGCATCCGCATCACTGCCCCAACCGGTCGCATCCATAAACTTCACTCCGATCAATTTAATGTTCCAGTTGACCCCGGCGACTCCTTCATCGTTGTTCCCTACAGCGCCAATAGTTCCGGCACAGTGTGTGCCGTGGCTGTGATCATCCATGGGGTCTCCGCTTTCCGTGATCGCGTTGATCCCGTGTATGTCATCGATATAGCCGTTCCCATCATTGTCGATACCGTCGACAATCTCACCTGGATTGACCCAAAGATTGGGAATGAGATCGGGGTGGTTATAATCTATACCTGTATCAATAACTCCGACAATGACACTCGAAGAGCCAGTGGTTAAGTCCCATGCTGCTGGAGCATCCACATCTATACCTGCGGTGCCACCTGTCTGTCCAGTATTATGAAGGCCCCAAAGGTACCCAAAATTTGGATCATTGGGAATAGTGTCATCAATTTTGAGACGAAAATTGGGTGAAACAACTTCGACTTCGGCAAGCTTTTCGAGCTCACGGATCATCTGTTGCGTGGTTTTGACCTTGGATTTCAGATGAACATACTCGCTCGCATCTAAACGTGCTATTGCGCTATAGCTCTTTACGAGAGTTAATAGATTGGAATCGGCAATAGAATCAACAATAGGTCTCATCACGCCTGGCTTGAACTTGACGAGCACTTCACCTTCCACATATTCAGCTCCGCTCGATAGTTGAATTCTCTGTGGGATTTTTTGAGCGTTATCTCCATGAAGATACGGAATAACAATATAGAGGAGATGACTTACTAAAAAAATTATAAACAGAAAAAAAATATATGGGAAAAATTTCCTTTTTTTATAACTCAAACGGATCATGATTAGCCCCCGCTTGTTCAAATGCTCATTTCAAGACGTAGCGTTGATAAGTGAAAGTTTTTAATCATATATGCTGACTGTAGAGGAAGCGGGATTAGGAGTCAATCACCCCTAAAGGTGAAAAAAGAGGTGAAATTTCTTTCCGAACTTTTATGCCTGTGCGGCACTTGTTCTCCCTTCAGGCTATTGGACGTGGGATTGACCTGACTTCCACCTCTCCAAATAGAGATTTAATTTGGATCAGGAGAGTTTGAAGAGAGTTTAATCCACTTAGAACGGTTTCCATCGTAGTACCAAAGCCCTGCGGTTCCAAAATCACAGATCAGACAAGTATCTGCTCCATAACCTTTTAAATCAGATCTCACCATAAAGGTTGGGCTATCAGGATTGATTTGTGTCCACTTGATGACGACATTATTGTCATACAGCCACAGACCGAGGTTGCTTCCAAAATCCACAGCAACCTCTTCATCACCAGAAGCTTCCCAAAGGCCATCTGGATCAAAGGATTCACAAAATGCTTCATCACCCGTTGGGTTGTCATCGGTGAGAAGAGTCCATGTGCCTGGCCAGCCTGAGTAGTCCCACATCCAAAGGCCAGGGACTCCTTCAAATTGAACAACAAACTCATAAAAAGGATCACCCACAAAACGAACCACTCTTATATCTTTAGGACTATCAGGGGAAATAATATGCCACTTTTGATAGCTATCCCACTGGTAAACCCAAAGACCTAAGGTTGAAAAATCAAAAGCCACTTCATCTGCCGAACTACCAACACCAACGTCTCCTGCCACGTTATCATCGTCCGCAGAGTCTGAAGTCAGAAAATCCCAAGAGGGAATATGACTGAATCTGTTCCAATAGACACTCCAAGTGCCGTATGGTCCAAAAGCCCAATTCCCTTCTTCAATTCCGGTTGGCCCATAATCACTTATTTCTACGGGACCGGTTGGATTGTCAGCAGTCAGCACAGTCCACCATCCAGTATCGTCATCATATCTCCACAATCCAAGACTCCCAAAATCGACTTGAATCTCGTCTTGTCCATCCATATCATCGTCCAAAGCTATGGCATTCTGGGCATCATCAGGACTGAGAAGGGTCCATGTTCCTGGTAATCCTGTATAGTTCCACAGCCAGAGACCCATACTACCGAAATCAGCCAATATTTCGTAATCGGAAAACCCGAATTGAACGCCTATTATCCATTCAGGATTATCAGACGAAATTCTATGCCAGCCCCTCGATGTATCGTAGAAGTAAACACCCCTGCTGCCAAAATCACAGATCAATTCATGATTTCTATCACCATCTCCGATGTCTATGGAAACAACACCTCGATATTTAAAAGAATTAGCGGGATATAGAGCCTTCAGTCTTTGCTCTTCTGTATCTTCTTGAGTAAAACTAATTTCAGTGGGGAATATGACAGATATGCAGATGCCCACAATAATAATGATGCTAAATATTTTCATTTTATCCCCCCAATGTTTGCTTCAATTCTATTATATCACTATATACGAGATAATTCATATAATCTGTCGAGCTGGTAAGCATCTCTAAAACCGTGATGGCAAGAAGCATTGTGCGCTTTTAGAAGTTCCAATTGTGTGGTGGAGAAAACCGTATGGAAGGCTGGACGGGCATGGAACATCTCCCATTAGGAGATGTGAGGGAAGCCTGCAATCGAGCGAAGTTTCCTCGCCGGGGAAACTGAGACGGAATTTCGTTTTCGAAATCACCAATTGGAACTTTCGCACTCCCATTCATCACGGTTTTAGGGATGTTTCCGTCGAGATGGGCTTAAATCACAGAGGGAGGGGGGATTCAATGAGATAGGACAGACCTCTTCCCATGTGTCAGAACGTCATTGAACCTGAATCAGATTAGGGATCACTTCAATAGAGGAAGTCAGAACCCTTTTTTTTGTTGTGATTTAGTCTCCGATATTCTAAGGATCAGCGAGAACCCGAATCCGAACCTCGACGGACTTGTATGAAGGTGTGGAAAAACCTCATCTCTGTGAATACAGATGTGTATTCTGAAAAAATAACTGTCGCTTCTGTTTATCGCTTAGTTATGAACCCAGATTCCTAGCCCTCCAAAATCGCCACAAATTTCCGCTTTACCGTCGTTGTCAAAATCTCCACACGCTATATGTTCTGGTGTATCATTAGTCAAAAAGGCCCAGCCAGGGCCGTATTCATAAACCCACATGCCATATAAGGGGAATCCTCCGACAAACTCTTCCTTGAGATCGTTCTTCACATCTCCGGTTGCCATTGAAGTGGGCACATCGTTCGTCATGTACATCCAACTGGAGTTGTTGAGGTAACAAAACAAGCCAATCCCCGGGAAAGCTCCGAACACATCATCCTGTCCGTTGTTATCCAGGTCCCCACAAGCGACGACGGAACAATAGTCAGGAGTCAAATTCATCCAGCCCGTTGCATTCGCGTAAGTCCATAATCCTAGAGCTCCGAAGCTTGCAACCACTTCATACATGCCATCATTGTTTTTATCTCCAGTGGTAACGTAGGTAGCATCATCGGGTGTTAGAGTTCTCCAGCTTGTGTTGTTGTCGTATGACTGAAGACCATTGGACCCGAAATCTGCGATAATTTCATCCTGTCCGTTATTATCCAGGTCTCCGCAGGCTAAATTTTCTGAAATTCGAGGACTAATGTTGTTCCATCCATAAGTACCGTCATAAGTCCAGGTCCCTGAGGAAAAGCTTGCGACGACCTCTGAAATTCCGTCGTTATCGATGTCGCCGTTGGCAATCGCGTACGCATCCGCTCCAGTCAGAGTGCTCCAGTATGTGTAATTGTAATAGGCCCATAGACCAAGACCTAACCCACCAAAATCTCCGATCAGTTCATCCTTTGCGTTTGCATCGATGTTCCCCGCATCGATATCGTCTGGGTTATCTG
>JASFPP010000097.1:0-13667 GCA_050115915.1 Candidatus Aminicenantota bacterium | reverse complement strand
TATTCCTATGCGGATGAGATCGTTCACAGCCTGCCGCTTGTGTGGGGCGGTTCGGTTGCATACGCACCTGTGGATATGAGTGATCCTCGTGCAACTCTGACCAAGCGGCCCTATCGCTGGGATGATCCCATAGAAATTCCGTGCAATTCATGGACCTTTGCCCGCTTTAAAGACGGCCGGGTTGTTCCTGATCCGGGTTATCTCTATATCGAAGAAGGCTTTACGCCTGGGTGGCTGTACGATCTCGTTTACACAGCGAAAAGTCCACAAATTACAGGACTTGGACTGGCTGCCATTCGTGATGTGGTATCGTTTTTCAAGTATGAGGATGCCGATGTAAGAGGAATTATCAATCCCTTGGCAGATGTTATTGAGCGTGCCTACGCTTGGGGGCATTCCCAATCGGCCAGGCTGTTGAATCATTTTGTTTACCAGGATTTTAACGGCGACGAACACAAGAGATTGGTGTTCGATGGGATCATCGCCAATTGTCCTGGTGCTGGTAAAGGCCAGTTCAATTCCCGTTTTGCCCAGACCACACGGCATGGGAGTCATCTGGAAGATCACCTTTATCCGATTGATTTTTTCCCTTTTACCACGGTAGAGCAGGTCGATCCGATCACAGGAAAAAAAGGGGATAATTTTGCGAGAGCACGTAAGTCCGGATTCTTACCCAAAATGATGTACATCAACACCTCGACCGATTACTGGACTCGGGCGGCCTCATTGCTTCATACAGACGTTGAAGGAAAAGAGGATGCGGCGATCGATCCGGATGTGCGGATGTATATGATTGCCGGAAGAGCTCATACCGATGCACGTGTTGGATTTGTGGGACGGGCTCTATTGGAGGCGTTGGACCATTGGGTTTGTCAGGGTGTCGCACCTCCGGAGTCGCAAGTTCCCAAAATTTCCGATGGATCTCTGGTCGATTTGGAGGCCTATTGCAATGCTGTCCCGGCCATTCCCGGGCTTCAAATCCCTGAATCATTCTATCATCCTCTCAGGCTCGATCCCGGCCCCCGCTGGCTCTCAGAGGGGATCGCAGATTTTGTCCCTCCAAAAACGGGTCCTCGTTATGTTTGCCTAATACCGCAGGTTGATGACGATGGACGCGAAATAGCAGGTATTCATCTGCCGGAAATCACAGCACCCTTGGCTACATTTATGGGTTGGAGTTTGCGCTCGCCATCCTTCTCTCATACGCTAAGACGAAATGCAGGCAGGATTTGGCCGCTTCCCCATACAGAGAGCGATCGCAAACGCACGAACGATCCGCGAAGATCGATCCGCGAACGATACCCCACAAAAAGCGATTATCTTGCCAAGGCAACAAAAAGCGTTCTGGAGTTGAGACGCCAAAGATTTTTGCTTGACGAAGACGTTACGATCCTGCTCAATCAGGCTGCCATTCAGGCGGATTGGATCAAGGATATTCGGTTTGTCGAAGATGTTGCCATCGAAGAGGGAGCTAAAACCGGTTTTGCCTATTTCAGAAAATTGCGCGAGGCTGACATACTTTGGTGGTATGGATTGAGCGAGGGACAATTCAACAACAGGATGAACTCTAAGGGTTATGAATTAATGAGAGATGGCAAGCTAGAGGCAGCGCTTGAAGTCTTCAAGCTCAACAGCATGATATTTACAAGAGATTACAATGTATGGGATAGCCTTGCGGAATGCTACTTCAACATGAAGGAGTATAAACTTTCCGAGAAATACTATGAGAGATCGTTGAAGCTAAACCCCGATAACACAAATGCAAAAAAAATGCTTGAAGAGATTAAAAAGAAAAACCAATCTCCTTGATTAGAACAGAGATGCAAAATTGACTTCTGTCTTAACCATACCTGGGTTATTCACGAAGTGGAGTCGCCCCAAAAGCTAGATAGCCTGTTAATTTGCGGATCCTGCGAATTTTATTAATCCCTCGAGAGTAGCTATGCTTGGTGAAGTCATGACTTTCGGAATGGTACTTTCAAAAAGCTCGTAGGACAGAGGAAGCCTCTTCAGCTTTTTCTGAAGCTATCTCTCCTGTATCGGTTGTTTCCAAATCTGCCTTCTCTGAGGTACATGAGCCAAATATCAAGATCAAACAAAGGAACGCATAAAATAAATATCGTCCGTACATTTGAAAACCTCCTTGGATTTTAAATGGTTGGCGATGTGTTTTTCATTCGTAAACCAGTTTTATTTAATAATCTATACATCATTTTGAGATTATACAAAAGCGAATCCGATCATTTGTTTTGACGGGATTGCAGTTTGACTACCTGATCACCAGCACTTTTTCCTGGGGAGGGTGGACCCACTCGATGCCGCGTTCTGTGATGAGAGCGTTTTCTTCAATACAAACCGGGACCTTGTTGCCGCCCCATTCCTCTGCCGGCGTGAAGACGATGAACTCGAAGGCGGTCAGACTGTTAGGTCTGATTTCATAGGTTGTACGCAAGGGATAGATTTCAAAAAGAGATCCGCCCACATCATGCCCCAGGTTGCCGGCAGAATGCATCCCGATGTTGACTTCTATGCCTTCGACATCGCTGGGGTGTTCTTCCTCGGTATAGACAAATCCGGCTTCAGCGACCAAACGTTTGAGATTATCCAGCTGCTCCCGGCCGGTTTTCCCAGACCTGACATTTTCTCTAATAAGTTCTCTAATGATTCGTGAGTTATCGAAGGCCTTTTGCACCCAGGTTGGAACATCGGTCTCGTCTTCCTTCAAGACATAGGAAAAACGTTTTTGGTCAGTAAAAAAATTGTTCCGTCCGAGACCATAGTCGATCTGCAGGACGTCTCCCCCCTGGATAACACGATCTGTGTTGGCGATCTCATTGCCGTCTGGAGGGCTGAGAAACACGGTGGGGTGCCAGCCTCTTTCAACCCCTAGGGCCTTCTGCTGTTCCTCCAACCACCGACATATGTCGTTCATCGTTGTTTTGCCGGGCGTTATGACTTCATTAGACAGCGCTCGCTCTATCAGTCTCCGGGTGATGTTCGCGATCTTGGAAAATTCGATGATCTCACCCGCCACTCGTTCTGAACGAAAGTCCGAGATAAGTTTCTCTGCGGACACCAATCGGGAGGCATACGGTTCGCCCAGCTCTTTTTGAAGGTTCACAAAATCCGTGTGGGAAATTCCATCCGTAAGATGGCGCCCTTCCGGAGGCCAGAGTTCTGTCGCTGTCGACATGTTGATGCCGATCCGTTGGGGATCGCGTTCTGCGACAAATGATCTCAGGCTGCTGATCCTCTCGAAGATATCATAAGTCTTGCTCTCTACAAGCATTTCAGACTCGCCACCCAAAATCGCCCTTTCAATCCTTTTCCCCCGACGGTCTGTGAAAATAAATATCCCATTTCCGTTGCTTGTTGCAAAACCGAAATCTCTAAAGAGGGGTTCTGTCCCGCGGCCTTTGTCGATAATGATCCACATGTCGATGTTGTTATTCCGCATCGCTTTTGGCAGGATATAATTGAATTTGTCATCCCTTATCATGTTCGCTGTGGCCCTTTCTTCCGCAGCCTTTTGACCGAACGAACGAAAAACGAATGTTCCTAACATAATAAACAAAAGAAAAATACTCCATTTTCTAGTCATTGGTTTTCCTCCTGATTAATGAATAGCAATATTTACTCGACAAAAATGAGCCATTTCATATTACATCCCTGTCAAGAATCGGTCAATTCTTATCCTAAAAATCAAACAATAACAGTATAAACGAGAATTTAGTATCTCTCATACCGTCTTATATGAGCTGAATGGGCATATC
The DNA here is from genome assembly GCA_050115915.1 of Candidatus Aminicenantota bacterium. Taxonomy (GTDB): domain Bacteria; phylum Acidobacteriota; class Aminicenantia; order Aminicenantales; family Aminicenantaceae; genus WTAW01. The sequence goes on along the minus strand of JASFPP010000097.1, from coordinate 9,894 downwards.
GGGTTGACAAATGAATTTAATTTAAATAAAATGAATATGAATAAAATAAACAGGAAATCATTCATGCCCAAGACGATTACTCTAAGGCTTTCCGATGAGGACTATCAGAAGTTTTTGAATTTTGCCAGAGCTGACAACCGCCCCATAGCAAACGCTATCGAAACTCTGGCTCTCCGTCAACTCGAGGAGTTTATTTTTGTGAGTGCCTTCGAGATGGATGAGATCTTATCTGATGAGGGCCTTAAAAAGCGGCTGAAAGAAGGGAGCAAGCAAGCACAAAAAATGAAAGGTCGTTTTGTTGAGTGAATTCCGAATCTTCGAGACCGATCAATTCCAGAGTGATCTTAAAAGAATCCTCGGTGCACATGAAGAGAAAATTGTCAGAAAGCTTAGGAGGTTTGTTTATCCTCGATTACGAGAACAACCGTATTTTGGGAAAAACGTCGGCAAGCTAAAAGGTTATAGGCCGGAAACATGGCGTTATCGCATCGGTGACTACCGCTTTTTTTATGAGATCGATGATAAGAAAAAAATAATTTTTATGATCGCTGCCGATCTCAGATCTAAAATCTATAAAAGATAGAACTAGCTTTTTTAATGGAAATGTGGTATAAATTTACTGATCAATTAAGGTCTGTCCATTTGTAGAGGACAGGCTAGTACCGTTCTGAAGGAAAGTTCCCCTTTAGCAAAAGTGGCATTCCTCAGTTTGGGACGTTGAGAACTTTTATAAGGAGTATGTCACTATGGCTAGTGGAACTGTTAAATGGTTCAATAGCAGTAAGGGCTACGGCTTCATCGAGCAGGAAGACGGTCCGGATGTGTTCGTTCATCATTCAGCGATAAACGCGACCGGCTTCAAATCTCTCAATGAAGGCGACAAAGTGACTTTTGAGATCGAACAGGGACCCAAGGGACCTGCCGCTGCAAAAGTTACGGTCATTTAACTCGCTATTACAAAGACTTTTAAGGGCACTGTCTCTAGATTGAGACAGTGCCTTTTTTTTATTCCAACCTCTAAGAGCCATTCCAGACTGTTATAGATAGGTCTACAAGAGTGATATTTAGCTACATACTACCTGTTGAGATTCATGTTCAGGGCGGTCATAAAATCCCGCACAGTCCTTTTCCCGTGACCCGCCAAGTCGATAAATTCTTTTTGCAAAACCCGGCAATCAACGCTTACTTTGCTGTCCATCTCTCTAATCATGATGGATATTCGGGGGGGCTCGCTCTCAAAAATCCGTTTTCCGCTCTCAGCCGAGATAAATCCCGTCTCTTTGTCCATACTGTCTATCGTAAAATCGATATCCTTGACAGCTCGTATGGATGCTTCCCAAACTTCATCAAATGTGTGGTTGTCCAAAAAGGTAGAATCCTGGTTTATGATTTGCTCGGTACAGGATAGAAACGTAAGAACAATAACGAACGCCATTAACTTTTTCATCATTCACTCCCTTAATGAATTCCTCCTGCCCATCCACCTCAAAGAAATACAGCAAGTATTGTGCCAATGAGGGTATCTGGCGTGGCTGCATACACGCGGCGTTTTCTTTGTCCTTTATAGATGACAGAGTGATACAATCCGGAACACTCTTCTTATTTCACAGGGTCAAAGGCGGCCGGAGGGATAATTCTTTGGCTCGATTGACTCTTCAATACAAAATTGATAATATTTTTGTCTCTCTGATACCGGGGAACTTATGTCGATAAAGTGTCCGAAATGCCAGGCAGATAATCCGGATGCTCAACGCTTTTGCGGCGATTGCGGAACGCAACTGCCGGGAACTGATGATATCTCCATCCCAATCCAGATTCATAAGCTTAAACATATACACACATTTGGAGCCGCTACGCAAAAATCCAAGGTTCAAGGCGATCCTAGCAAAGATGGGGCTTGAATAACTTCTGTTTGAACAGTCTGTTAGAGTCAAATCAGAGTAACTTTTATATTTTTATGACGTATAATATATCGGATTTGGAGTTTATATTTAAAAGGAGGTAATGGACACAATGAAAAAAGTACACATGATTACACTTGGATTTTTATTTATCGCCTTGATTTTAACAACAAGTATGAATGCTGATACGAAAGCCGATGTGGAAAAAGTGATCAAAGCATCTTATTTTAATGGGGCTTTCAATGATCTGGATACTGTGAGTATGCGCCAAGGCTTTCATCCCGATTTTGCTATTTTTTCAGCCAAAGGGAATGATATTAACCGATATCCTATCGACACTTGGATCAAGGGGATCGAAAAACGCAAACAAGATCCCAACTTTGATCCATCAAAATCCAAGATGGATTGTAAGATCGCCAGCCTCGATGTTACCGGAGGATGTGCAGCAGCTAAGATTGAAATCTCTAAAAATGGGACAATGATCTTCACCGATTATCTGTCCCTTCTGAAGTTTGACGACGGATGGAAAATCGTCGCAAAGGTCTATCACCGACATCCAAAATAGACCAGCCAAATATTCACTTTCTTGAATTTATTATCCATTTCTTTGAATATTTTTAATTGATTGGAATATTCTCTGATTATTTAACTCTTTTAATATCAATAATTTGTAACACTTGGGGAATGTTGGTATATTTTTTGCACGAAAGAAAAATGGTGCGAGGTGTGTATATGTTATAACCTAGCAGGTTTAGATTTATAGACAGTTAGCTTAGCTTGGATTAAGAGGCTGTTTGAGATTTTTCCGAAAATCTCAGGCAGCCTCTTTTTTTTTGTCCTGAAAATTATTGAGAAGGGAGGTGGGAATCACAGAGGAATCAATAAAGAAGGTTAGAGAGAGTGATCGTTATCACTCATTGGCAAAAATTTTACAATAAGGAGGATTTTGTGAAAAAACATTTCACTTTTTTAATGGTGCTTTTAGTGACTATCTCCAGCGTGGCTTTTGCTCAAGAACAGACGGGTGTGCTTATTGGAGTCGTCAAAGACCTGGAAGGAACTCCTCTTCCTGGTGTGACGGTCGCAGCACGCAGCCCGTCGCATATCGGGGCAATATCTGAAGTGACGGATACACAGGGCAGATACCGGTTGATCGGTTTAACCCCTGGCACATATTCTCTTACTTTCAGTTTGCCTGGGTTTGCCACGCTCAGACGGGAGGGGATACTCGTACGGCTGGGACGGACATTCACACTCGATGTGGACCTTGAACTTGAAACACAGAGGGAAGAAATCACGGTCATTGGCGAATCGCCAATGGTGGATATCAAAAAAAGCGGATCCACCTTCAACATCGGAAAGGATATGTTCGATAAACTTCCTAAAGGCAGAGATTTCACGTCGGTCGTTGCAATTACCGCCGGGGCGAATATCGAAGACATGGTCGGAGCTGTCGGTGAGGATGTCGGACAGGAGGATAGGGTTAGCGGTGTATCCATGGACGGCGCCACCGGTGCTGAGAATATGTATTTTATCGATGGCGTGGACACAACGAGCATGTACGATGGCATGTCCTCTCAAAGAATCCTCTTCGAGTTTGTCGAGGAGGTCCAGGTCAAATCGAGTGGCTATGAGGCGGAACATGGAGGCTCCATGGGCGGTGTTATCAATGTGATCACGCGCTCGGGTGGCAATGAGTACCACGGAGAAGTCGGCGGCTATTGGAGTGGCAGTGCTCTTTCGTCTCCTCTGGGTGGGAGTAGCGAATCTTCCCAGTACAATGTCCTTCGGATCAATCCTATCGATGATATTACAGCGGAATATGTGGACTATCCCGAGGACAGCTGGAACCGGTTCGAGATCGGTTTTGGGCTTGGCGGATATCTGCTCAAAGACAGACTATGGTTTTACGGGAGTTTCATGCCGAGAATCTCAAACACAACGAGGACGGCTCCTACCGCCGCTGAAACGCTAACAACCCAGACACGAAGACAGAGGAGTTATTTCGCTCAGGCAAAAATTACCGCTCAACCGTTGCCTGGGCTTCGATTGAGTGTCAGTTACCTCAACGATTACTATAAATGGAAGGGCGCTCTGCCTCATTTGGATGGAACGTCCAGTGCTGATTATGACTATCCCATCTACGGTTACAACTATCCTGGTTGGACTGTGGGATTCCGTTCCGATTACATTGCCTCGGACAATCTGTTTTTCTCTCTGAACGGCGGATATTTTCACACGAACGTGGAACAGCTGGTTGGGCCGACTGAGTCCCGCTATTACTTCCAGAGGTCTAATATCGGATTCGGAGCGCCGGAAGAACATCCGAGACGCTGGTACAATTACGGATATTATGACGGATTTCAGACCAGGAAGGATATACAGACGAGATTTACGGCCAATTTCGATGGAACTCTGTTTATGGATTTGGGTGGTGAGCATGTTTTGAAAGCAGGTGTTCAGGCTGTACGGATTGCCCAGGATGTGGATGATGGCTATCCTTATGACCTCAATTATTTCTATTGGGGACTAGACTGGCAATCTCCGAATCTGGGCACCGTGCCCACAAAATACGGCTATTTGGAAGTCCGGGATCCTTTCGGTACCTTGGCCAATATCCACAGTATACGCTGGGCTCTCTTTCTCCAGGACAGCTGGACGATTGCCAACAGGTTCACATTGAATTTTGGGATCCGTGCTGAAAAGGAAGACATCCCTTCTTTCAGCGATCTTCCTGAGTATCAGTATCCCCCGATCGCTTTTGATTTTTCCGAAAAGATCGCTCCCAGAGTTGGCTTCGCCTACGATATTTTTGGAGACAGCAGCATGAAGATCTTCGGAAGTTTCGGGGTGTATTATGATGTCATGAAAATTGAGATCGCTCAAGGATCGTACGCCGGTTTCAAATGGATGTCCCACTACTACAACATCAACACGTTGGATTGGAGATATCCGGATGCCGACCATCCCAACGAAGGTCTTGCTCCTGATTTTGAGTACATCGAATCACTCGACTGGAGGCAAGACGCCTTCGAGACGACCCAACAGGATATGAAACCCTACAGCAAGATCGAATACACTCTGGGAATGCAGAAAAAGCTCGGACATAACATATCCCTCACTGCACGCTTTCTCCACAACCGGATTCTCTGGGCCATTGAAGATATTGGCGTACAGACTCCTCAAGGAGAATTGTACTACATTGGAAATCCAGGGTCTGATTGGATCAACGCTATCTACCAGGAAAACCTCGGTCCGGAAATTCCCCCCTGTCCTAAGGCTCAGCGGAAGTATTACTCAGTGGATATCGGTCTTGATAAGCGATTCAGCGATAACTGGATGGGTGGCTTTCACTACACATGGAGCTATCTCTGGGGAAATTTTGCCGGTTTAGGCAGCTCCGATGAGTTCGGCCGCCTGTCACCGAATGTGGAGAGGTATTTTGATGGATGGTTCCTGCATAGAGACCAAAACATGAACGAGTCCACGGGTAAGCTCCCCACGGATCGTCCCCATCAATTCAAACTCTATGGAAGCTATAGCTTTAATTGGGGCATGACAGTCGGCTTTTCTTCTTATGCGATGAGCGGTACCCCTGTCTCCCGCATGTTCCTGCTGGGACAGATGCAGGGATATTATCCGGAGGGGCGTTTCACGGATGGCCGTACACCGTTTCTGTCACGAACAGACCTCTACATCGAATACAACTTGAACCTGGGTGGGAGATACGGATTGCAATTCAACGCAAACGTGACAAACCTGTTCAATCAAAGGATTGCCCGTAGAATATATTCCTACTATGCAAGACAAAACATCTATTTATCGGATGAAGAGATGGTCAGAGGGTTCGATTACAGAGAAGAAGCGGAGAAAGCGGGAGTTCAGCTCGACCCCCAATTTTTAATGCCCTACCACTACACGAACGGAATCGATATTCGCCTTGGTGTGAAGTTTATCTTCTAGACGACCGAAGACCTACAGAGCGGTGCTCAAAGCCCCTCTTCCCTGATTGGGGAGGGGGGCTTTCTTTTTTGGGAAAAAGGTCCCAATTCCCAATATCCAACCTCGGTCCTATAGAAAATGACACAGAATATACTTATCTTAAATGGTGAGCCTTCAGCTTTTATTTGGGGACGAGAATGTGGAGACCTGAGGAAAGAAAAGCCTTCGGACGCGAAAGAGTGATTCGGTAATGACGTTAAGGAGAGAAAAATGCAAGAGACACTCAGAAAAAGCAGGCACATCCACATCCATCCCATCTGGTACACCTTTATCAAGTATTGTGAATCGGTAAAATTCGGAGAGATCGAAAACCTGAAGATTCAAGATGGGCTACCCATGGTAGCCGAAGGGATTAAAAAAAAGATCCTGTTTGCTAAAGACGAAGCTCTAGGTATTGGATCCTAGTGCTTTACCTTCAATCCACTAATACAATTTCTCTGCCTCAATGGAGATCGAGTGTGCAGGGATCCCTGCTGGTGGAAGAGTGATTCGCAGAAGCTTTCTGAATTCCGGCGTATAACCTAATCTGAACCCTGGCATTTTCAGGCGCTTTTGCTCTTCTTCATCTTAAGGGAGGTTCCATTTATCGGAACGCCCGCTTAACCACCAATTTGGTATCGCTCTCCGCTATCGTCCTGTGGCCCATTGATCAAAAAATCGGAACGCAAGTTTGAAATTTTGTGCCATAAGATTCATAATAAAACACAGTTTGAGCTAAACATCGGGATATAGCGTGAATATTGTCAGTCCGTTCATTTATATATTTTATACCTTCTTGATAATTATAGCCTTCGGCGCTGTCGCTTGGGCTTACGACCTTCAGAAAAGATATCCCTTCAAATATCTTTCGGATTTCTTTTATTACCTGATCGCCATCTATTTTTATTGGTTTGTGATAATTGCATTGCCAGATCTGCTTCTCTCCATTCTGAGAGAAGATCTCGAGTCCAGATACACCACTCTCTATTGGATCTTCGTTCTGTTTTCGCTCCCGTGTTTTTATATCGGTCTTTATTTTTTTATTTCCCTTTTTATCCACCTGCGAAAGGAAAAGATACCGAAGTGGATTACACTGGTCTATACTCTGGTCGCAATAGCTTTGTGTGCGGGACTGGGACTATCTCTCAAGTTCTCAATCGGACAAGCCAATCTCGATGTCATCGGTGTTTTTTATGTGATAGTAAGGTCTTCTGCTCTTGTTGTCCGATTGTCTGTTATCGCCTATGCGTTCTTTGGATCGGTTAGATGCAATGACAGAAAGCAAAAACGGCTGATTCAGACTCTTTCCGTGTATTATTTTGTCGGCTTTATACTAAACAGTGTGGTGCTCGAGTATGCCCCAATGCCTGCGGGCATACGCTTCTACTTTAGTCCATTGTTCTATGTGCTCATCAACATTCCTCCGCTGTTTGTCCTTCGAAAATATGCAAAAATGATCTTCAAAGACCGTTTGCTCACTCAAGAAGATAAGATCGATTTTGAGAAAATTTTCCACCAGTACGGACTCTCAAAACGGGAACAGGAAATATTTGTCCTGATATTAAAGGGAAAGAGCAACAAAGAGATCGGAGAGACACTTTTTATTTCGGTCAAAACCGTAAAAAACCACATCTACAACATATTTCAAAAATTTGGTGTCAACTCCCGGATCAAGCTCTACGTATTTATTCGCAGTTTAACGGAGAATTTATCGCCCTAGATCGTTGGGCGGGTGCCTACGTAGACGTTTCCTGTTGTTCCATGGATAGAAATCACATCGTGCTTTCGGATCAGGTAGCGGACATCTCCGTTTTTCTCCACGATCACGGCTTCGTGCTTTCGTGTGTTCACGTGAAGGCCGGTTGCGCTCATCACTGCGCTGTAATCCGAGTCCTCGATTCCATTGATAGCGATAGCTGCATGGGATGTCGAACCTCCTTTCGCGGCAAGCATTGCATCTGCGGACAGTATCAAAGGGATCTGCTCCGGCGCAGGACTTTCCAAGAGCAAGATCACGCCGTCCACATCATCCCTTTTGGAGAGATCTTCCTTGGAAATCTCTTCAAGGTCCTTTTTATCGAAAGCGACAATTCCGCGGAAAGCACTGCCGCGAATCCCGATACCGTGTGTTGCTTCTGCTCCCGGGCTTTCGAAGGCCCTTTCTTCCTTGTTTTTTCCAACCTCTGCCGCCCGGCTTTGAAGTATACTCAGAACACCGTTTTCGACTGTAAACTCGACCTCCTGGTCTGTCCCCATGAACCGCCTCAGCCTGGCGACATTGTGACGCAGGCGGCGGTTGAGCATCGGCATGTATGTTAAAAGATCGTCGATGGGCCGAAACGATATCGATTTTGTTAATCCTCCCACCAGATCTTCACCGGCCGCAGAGAACTTGAAGTCTCCTGTTTGCGCGCGAAGGCCCAACTTGGTTACGCGGGTTCTGGGAATAACTCCGGTCAGGGAGGCCCGCGTTTCGTCCATGCCGACATGGATCTCTTCATTTTTCCGGTTTCCCAGTGCCATCTCCTGGATGATTGCAACCGTCTGCCAGGAGTTGCAAATCCCCTTGATCTCACGATAGCGTTGCGCGGCCTCGCTATCCCAGGAGCGGAACACAGCCTGTATGGCTGTGAATAATTGTTTTATCGGATCTCTTAGAATTTCCTCCAGAGAATCGCCGTGCCCTTTCTCTCTGAGAATGTCTTTTGTCCACTCGGCGATCTCTTTCATGGCCTCCCACGGCAAATCGTATTTGTATTTCACCTTGTAGCGGCGTTTTGTTTCTTCCACCACATTGTATGACTCTATGTCGACACCCCAGACCGCCTGCCCGTAGATTGCAAGAAAACGCCTGTAGGCATCGTAAGCACACCAGGGATCCTCTACAGCCAGGCCGCTGGTTATCTCATCGTTCATGCCTACAAACAACACTGTCGATAGTATTCCTGGCATGGAAAAGACAGAGCCTCCACGAACGGCGACCAGCAGAGGATGTTTGGGACTGCCGAAAATTTTTGTGACTCCGTCTCTTTCGGCGATGTCTGCCTCTAGAACCTTCAGATGATCAACGACTATTTTCTCTAAGCTTTTATCGATATCCCTTTCCAAATTGTCTTGGGCCATTGTTGTTGGAAGTATAAAACCATCCCGGGTTGGCAAATTTAAATAGCTGATATAGATAAGGCCGGATCCTTTGCTGCCGTAGAGCTTGCGGAGGTTGAGTGCAGGGTCGTCACTTTCCACCCTCTTCTTGATCTCATTTTTGTGTGAGAGGTGGATAATATAGGGCGGTTCGTGTGGAATGGCCGGATCTGCAGCTTCAGTGATAGCTGAGCCTCCATCCTTTTCCTTCGTTTCTATGAAGGAGTGAGCAATGTCTGTAAAATATGCGATACTGTTGAGGTCGTGCATGTACCGCTTCATATTGGCCAGAGCTGCTTGTATTTCTTCTTCGCTGAAACCGATCTTTTCACGTTTCCGTTCGAAGGGAGTGATCACTCGCTGGATGAGATGGTGGTAGTTCCGATGGATCTGCTCGAGAATGTTCCTAATCTCAGAGTATGTCCTGTTTACATCCCTGAGCATTCCGGCAAGATCATGAAGTTGTCGTGAATGGAGACCGTCGTGGGTTAAACTCAACACGCAGACATGTATGATCTCCAGGCACTGTATAAAATCGACGCCTTTCTCGTCGTATTCACTGGCAGTCTGACGCAGGGTGAGGTAGCTCATTTCTTCGAGAAGGCAGTCGAGCTGGAGCAACATGAGCCGTTGTTCGGGAAAGGCTTTCTTGTTCAGAGAATCTCGCAGGTTTTTGCGCAGTTGAGAGATGTTTTCAAAGGAGGTGTAGAACTCGTTGATGTCATACGCAGCGAAAATGGAATCGAGCTCTTGAAATATCCCGGTCTGGTAAGACTTTCGTACATCTTGGATGAATCGGTCGACACAGTTCTGCAGTTCTTGCTCGACCTGTTCTCCATCGAAGGATGGATCGTCAGGCTTGAGGCCCAGG
>JASFPP010000096.1:0-13704 GCA_050115915.1 Candidatus Aminicenantota bacterium | reverse complement strand
GATTCCCTCCTCTACAAAATATCTCTGGTAATCGCCGGTTGTAGCTGCGCCCATACCAGAGATGGAAAGAATCCCAGAGAACCCTGCTCTCCTTGGGTGCTTGAGACCGATCTGCCAGGCCTGGTCTTTCGGGTTAAGCCCCCAGCAGTAGAGGTCGCCGCCTGCGTTCACAAAACCCCTCGGTATCCCCATTGCCATTAGGGCGGAGCAGGCGAGGTCGATACCATGACCCTTGGCGATGCCCCCCCAATCCAGAAGGGTTCCAGGAGAGAGAACGAGTCGGTCGGCCTCGACCTGGACTTTGTCCATGCCCACAGTGCGTTTTGCGTCAACAAGGTCCTGTTGTGAGGGAATTCGGTAAGAGTGATTGTGGAATCCCCAGGCCCGGGAAAGAGAACCCACGGAGATGTCGAATTTTCCCCCAGAATTCTGGTGGACCGAAAGGGCCTTTTGATAGAGAGAAAGAACCTCAAGGGAGGTTCTGTCAGAGGATCCTGGCGAAAACCAGTCTTCGGTGTCAGAAAAAGCCTCTCGCACCGCTTTTCGTACGGTTTTGAACTGCGACGAGGAGCAGAAAACCTTGATCTCGCATACCGTGTCAAAGTAGATAAGGGTGGTTGTGTTCCAGGTCTCTTTGGGCGCACAACAGGTGAGGATCACAAGAAGGACCAAGAAGAAGACCCGAAGTGAATTTGTGGATGGGGGCTTCATTAAAAAATCCTTATTTTTAGAGGCCGAAAGCACGGGTGATGCGCTCTCCCCTATCTTTATTCCCTCATTCTCTTTAGAAACCGGGCAAATGTCAAACCTCTGCGTTGTGATCGGGCTTCCAGGAAACAAAGGTTCCTCGCGCATGCGGCGTTCATTGACAAAGCCCAGGAATCTGTATATTGTGTTGGCATCTGGTTGGACTGTTCCTCTAAGAAAAAGAGGCCTACGTGCATTTTGAATAGACTTTTAATGAAAGGCAGAGCGAAAATGAAAGGGGATTTTTTAGCCTCTATCGGGCCAGATAAAAACTACACGACTTTTCAAGTTTTTACACTCGTTTTTCTCAGGATGCTCATCGGCTGGCATTTTTTGTATGAAGGAATCGCCAAACTGCTCAATCCCTACTGGACATCGGCGGGATTTTTGTCGGAGACCAAGGGTCTGTTCTCCGGGTTTTTTACGGCGATCGCCGGAAATCCTTCACTATTGAAAACGGTGGACTTTCTGAACATTTGGGGACAGATCTTTATCGGGCTGGCCCTCGTTGTTGGGTTGCTGACAGCATGGGCCTGTATTGCGGGGATTCTTCTGCTTTTTCTCTATTACGTGTGCAACCCTCCTTTCGTTGGATATTCATACACCATGCCGTCAGAAGGAAGCTACTTGATAGTCAATAAGATCCTTATCGAGATGGCCGCGCTCGGCATTCTGCTCGCCTTTCCTACGGGGAAGATCCTGGGCCTGGATAGGCTGGTCTTTAAAAAGAGAAGCATAGGGGATCGTTAGATCGCTGCGGCGGTTTGGAGGATGAAATGAACCCAGAGAACGAGGTAAAAGGCATCAAAGAGAATCGGAAATCCAGAAATGTTGTGAACCCCGGGCGGCGAGATGTGCTTAAAGCTCTTTCCTCCCTCCCTGTTCTGGGGGCTTTTTTCTATGGCCTTGCCAAGAAAAGATCTTGGGATGCAGAGAGGCGGCGTGACTTGCTCGAGGAATTGGGGCTTGAGGGGGAGGTGGCCAGAGGAGGAGCAAAACCGTCTCTTAAAAGTCTGGGGGAACGGATCCGCCTGGGGATCATCGGGTTCGGCGGAAGAGGGGAGCATCTTGGAAGAGCCGCAGGTTTTTCCCACCCGGATTTCTTCAAGCTTCGGGAAGACGAACCATCAGGATCTTGGCGGCAGAGAGAAATCAAGGGATTTCTAGAGCAGGAAGACCTGAACATCCTGCTTACGGGGGTCTGTGACGTTTTTGATGTTCGGGCGGAGAGGGGCCTGACTGCATCCCGCAACGACAAGCAGCCAGGGGGAGGCACTGGAAACCTGAATGGGGCGAAACGTTACCGGCATTATAAAGATATGCTGGAAAGCAAAGACATCGATGCGGTGATAATCGCCACCCCTGACCACTGGCATGCCCAGATGGCTATCGATGCGGTGAATGCAGGGAAACATGTCTATTTGGAAAAGTGTATGACGAGGACCGAGGAGGAGGTGTATGCCCTTACAGATGCGGTTAAAGGAAGCGGGATGGTGTTCCAGCTGGGGCATCAGAATCCGCAACAGGAGACATTCTGGAGGGCCAAAACGATCGTGGATAAAAATATCCTGGGGAAGATCACCCTTGTGGAGACGACAACGAATCGTAACTCGCCCAACGGTGCGTGGGTGTACAGCATTCCTAAGGATGCCAGTCCCCAAACGATCGATTGGGAACAATTCCAGGGCCCTGCTCCTCACAAGGTTCCTTTTAACCTTGAGCGGTTTTTCCGGTGGCGCTGTTGGTACGATTACGGGACAGGTTTATCCGGGGACCTCTTCTCTCATGAGTTTGATGCGGTGAATCAGATCTTGGGGATGGGCATTCCCCAAACGGTCGTCTCTTCAGGGGGGATCTACTTCTTCAAGGATGGCAGAGATGTGCCGGACCTCTTTCAGGCCGTGTGCGAGTACCCCGACCGAGATTTGACCTTGGTGTACAGCGCAACTCTTGCCAATAGTCGGGGTCGCGGGCGCGTTTTTATGGGACATGATGCATCCATGGAGGTGGGAAACCACCTCACAGTCAGCGCCGATTTTAATTCGACGAGGTTTGAAGAGAAAATCAAAGGAGGCCAGATCGACACGTCGTTGCCCCTTATCTCGTACCGTCCCGGTTCAAAGGGGATCGATACGATCACATCGGCCACGGAAAAGTATTTTGCGACCAAAGGATTGATGTACACATACCGGGGAGGAAGACACGTCGACCTCACCCATCTCCATGTTAAGGAGTGGATAGATTGCATCCGGACAGGAGAGAAACCGAGCTGCGACATCGACCGTGGATTCGAAGAGGCGATCACGTGCCACATGGCTACCAAGTCCTATCTTGAGGGACGGCGGGTGGTGTGGGATCCTGTCGAGAAGCAGATCGTCTGATTTTTTTAGAGAAGAATTTCACCGAGGAGGAGAAGGGATGAGAAAAAAAGCATTTGTGTTCCTGGGATTTCTTCTTGTGTCTTCCGTCATTTTTGCCGCCAATCATGTTCCTGGGGCCACAATAATGGGCGTGGCGGAAAAAGAGGCCGGGCCGCTCTACGATGCAGGCACGGACAAGGATGTCCGGATTCGGAAATTTCCGGTCGCTGTCCAGTGCTGGACCTTTCGGAAATTTTCGTTCCAGGAAGCGCTTGAAAAGACAAAGGCGCTGGGGATTGGATTTGTCCAGCCCTATCCGGGACAGATGTTGAGGCCTGGCGAACCCGATGTTAAGTTCGACCACAACCTGAGCGAGGAAAATGTCCAGTGGGTGAAGAAGACTCTGGAGCGACTTGGTCTGCGTTTGATCGGATATGGGGTTGTCGATTTTGAAAACACAGAAGACGATATGCGCAAGATTTTTGATTTCGCCAAAAAACTGGGGATACGGACGGTCGTTGCAGAACCCAAATTTGACGACTTTGCCCTCCTTGAAAAATTGGCTAAGGAGTACAACATCAAGATCGCTATCCACAACCACCCTTCTCCATCGAAATATGCACGGCCGGAAGCGATTTCAGAGAGAGTTAAAGGGCTGGATGAACGTCTCGGCGCGTGTGCGGACACAGGTCACTGGATGCGCTCGGGAGTTAATCCCGTGGAGGGCCTCAAGATGCTGGAAGGGCGGATCATCGATGTCCATTTGAAGGACCTGGATGAATTCGGTATTGTCAACGCTGAGGATGTTCCCTTCGGACAAGGATTGGCCAATATTAAGAACATCCTTGCAGAACTGACCAGGCAGAATTTCCGGGGATATCTTACTGTAGAGTACGAAAAAGAAACGGATGCCCTTGACCCCTTTTCTCCCATAAAACAGGGGCTCGAATACATAAAAAGCATCACTTATTATGAGGGATACGAAGAGATCCTCGGCTGGCAGGATGGACAATTCTCCAAGCATGGGTGGAATCACTACGGCCCGGGCTATTTTATGCTCGATGAAAAGACGGGCGTTCTCAAAAGCCAGGGGGGAATGGGCCTCCTCTGGTACAGCAGAAAAAAATACGGAGATTTTGTCCTGGAGCTGGAGTTTAAATGTTCCCAAAAGGATACCAATTCAGGAGTTTTTATCAGGGTTCCGGAAGTCCCCTCCAGCGATGATTATATTTATAACTCCTTCGAGGTCCAGATCTATGACAGTGGAAGCGGGATTCATAAAACGGGCGCGGTCTACGATGCCGAAGCGCCACAGTCAGATGCTTTTAAGTCAACAGGCGAATGGAACTACTACAAGATCACCTTTCGGGGAGATCGCATCCAAGTCGAGCTGAACGGAGAGGCGGTCATCGACTGGAAGGCGGAGCCAAGGGGCAAGATCAAGGATTTTGCCCGTGAAGGATATATCGGCCTCCAGAACCATGACAGCCTATCGCCGGTGTATTTCAGGAATATTTATGTGAAAGAGATCTAGCGCGCAGGCGCATCTCTCTTTCTTCTTCGCTTTTACGGTTTTTTTTGTTACGGGGCCAGCAGGACACGAAAGCGAAGATCAACCGATAACAGTGTCGATGGCACCCCCCTGGACTTCGAGAAGGAAATGGTTAGGTGCGCAGATGATCCGTTCTCCAGAGAGAGAGATAGGCTGCGTATAAAAACAGATCTTATGAGCGCATGAAGACTCTACGATGCGGGCGCGACCATCCATGATCTGGATCGTGATGCGCCCGGTGTGTGTGTGGTAGGATTTCCGGCAATTTTCCCTGAGAGAAAAAGTTTCTTTTCTATGGCCATTCAAAAAAGCAGTTACGGTATTCCCGGAGGCCTTGCCTGAGCTCTTTCTTTTTAAAGAGGCAACGGTCAGAAGGGAAGAGCTCGGGCGATCCTGGGCCATCTTCTGCCAGAGCGATCGAAGGTTCCAGGAGCGGACATCCCATATCTTTCCATCCTTGACCAGGGTGAATGAAGGTCGGGCCGGCTGATGCAGGTTGCGGAAGGAAATGCTCAAATCCGCTTCAGAAGGATTCGGGATGAACTGCCAACCATTCTGGGACAGCGCTTGATGGAGTTTCTTGGTGTGAGGGGAGGTGTCGAAGAAGGAAAAAGAGCCCGGCGCTTCCTTTCGGGGGCGGAAGAGCTCTTTTGAGAGAAGGGGAAGATAGGAGTGGGGCACATCTGAGATGAGGTAGACCTCCCGGCCGGATTCTCTGGGCTGGGAAGCCAGCAATAAAGGCGTAAGCATCGGGGCCGAGAGTAACGTTTGAAAAAAACGGCGTCTATCCATGACTGCCTCCTTTGTGTAAGATTTCGGTTATTTCCGGATAAAGACATTCGTTATCGTTCATTCGAAAACGCCTGGAGAGAAAAATGCCTGCGAGTGTTAGTCCGAAGAGGATACCCAGAAAGCTCAACTCCGATGAGGACAGGGGAAGGACCGGTGAGACCAGATAACCCAGTCCCATTCCCGCGATGATCGCAAAAAGCAAAACACCGAACAGCAGGATCAATGCTTTGCTGTAGCGGGATTCCGGAATGGCAATGAGGACGCGATCTCCTGTTTTGGCGTCGAGGGGATTCTTCACAGCGAGGAGGCCTTTGGCCTTTTTTTGTCCGATACACAAGCTGCTGGCCGAACATTCCCGGCAGGACGTGAGGCATGCCACTTCCACGCGGGCGAATCTGTCCTCTGTGGAAACGACGGTTCCCTTATCCTTCATCGCCGTCCTCTTCTTTGTGGATCCGGCCGATGGCATCGGTCGGGCATTTTTCGATATCCGGCATCTTTTCCGGGTCGATCTTCTTATAATCTGTAATAACAGCCAGGTTGTTTTCCATCACGATGGCATCCGGGCATGCTCTGGCACAGATGCTGCATGCAATACAGGCCGCTTTGCACACTTTTTTGGCCATCGGGCCCCTGTCTCCGGACCGGCAAAAAACAAGGATCTCTTGATCGATGGGGTGAAGCTCGAAAAGGTTCCTCGGACATGCATCCACACACATCCCGCAAGCCGTGCACTTGTCCTCTTTGACGATGGGGAGTCCGTTTTCCCCCATATAGAGGGCGTCGAATTGGCAGGCTTTGACGCAATCTCCGTAACCCATACAGCCGTAGGAGCACTGTTTGTTCCCCCCCACAAGATGGGAGGCATAACATGTCGGGATCCCCGAGTAGGAGCCCCGGGACTTGGCGGCTTCGAGCGTGCCGCGACAATGCAGCCGGGCGACCATCTTGATCATTATTCCCGCGTCTACGCCCAGTGTCTCCGCGACCAAGCTGGCCGTTTCCTCGCCGCCCACCGGACAACCCGTTACAGGCGCTGTTCCTTTGACGACAGCTTCTGCGAATGCGCGGCATCCGGAATAACCACAGGCGCCACAGTTGGCTTGAGGGAGGATTTCGTTGATCGCCTCGATTTTTGGGTTCTCTTCCACTTTAAATTTTTTGTAAGCCAGGACCAGACCCGCGGAGAAGAGGAATCCGAGCGCAGTCATGGTTAAAATCGGAACGAGCAGCTCTATCATGTCAGCATTCCTATAAATCCGTTAAAAGCCAGGGCCATAATTCCGGCGACGATAAGAGCAATCCCCGCTCCCTTTAAGGGTTCCGGGACGTCGGACAGATCCAGCTGTTCTCGTATACCAGCCATTAGCACAATAGCCAGCGTGAACCCCAAGCCCGATCCGAAACCGAAGATCACTGTTTCTATAAAGCTGTATTCATTCAACGCTGCAATCAGGGCCAAGCCCATGATGGCGCAATTCGTGGTTATCAAGGGGAGATAAATGCCCAATGCCTGATAGAGAGGCGGGCTGATCTTTCGGATGAACATCTCGACCAGCTGGACAAGCGAAGCGATGACAAGGATGAAGGAGACGATCTGTAAGTAACCCAGATCATAGGGGATGAGAATCAGGTTGTTGATCAGCCAGCTCACGACAGCTGTAATGGACATGACAAAGGTAACGGCCAAGCCCATAGAGAGGGCAGAGTCGATCTTTTTGCTGACACCGAGGAAAGGGCAGATGCCGAGAAAATAGTACAAGACGAAGTTCTGGACGAGAAGGGCGGAGATAAAGATAGCAAGCAATTCCACGTTTAACTCCGTTTTGTTATGCTCTCGATCTTCAATGCGATCCCGAGGAGAATGCCCAAGGTGATGAAGGCGCCTGCGGGAAGGATCATGACGATCCAGGGTTTGAACCAGGGCCCCATGACCTGGTACCCGAGAAAGGTCCCCGCTCCCAGGATCTCCCTGATGGCGCTCAAGACGAGAAGCGCCAGAATGAATCCTGTACTCATGCCGAGGGCATCGATGAACGACCGGCCGACAGTGTTCCGAGATGAAAAGGCCTCCTGGCGGCCGAGGATGATGCAGTTAACCACGATCAGGGGGACATAGGGCCCCAGGGCCTTCGAAATGGGAAAAAAGTACGCCTTAAGGAATTGGTCGGCGATTGTCACAAAACTGGCGATAACCACGATATATGTGGCGATGCGCACCTGGGCTGGAATAAGCTTTTTGATGGACGAGACAACAAGCGAGCTAAGGATCAGAACGAAGGTTGTGGCCAATCCCATGGCCAGCCCGGTAATGACGGTCCCTGTGACCGCCAGAGTCGGGCAGAGCCCGAGCAGCTGCCGGAAAACGGGATTCTCGTCCCAGAGCCCCTTGAGATACTCGGCGCGGATGGTTTTAGTCGCCATCGGGTTCCTCTTTTGTGATTTTTCCCTCCTTTACGAGCGCTCTCACTTTGTCGAGAGAAAAGTTGGCTATCTCCAGCACTTTTTTTGAAGAGATCGTCGCTGCTGTAATCGAGTTGATCTCTGTCTCCAGAAGCTCCTTGGGCGTACGGACAGGGGGTTTTCTCAGTGTGAGTGATCCGGTCGCATCTCTTTCTTCCCAAAATTGGAGGAAGGTATCCCACTCCGTGATCTTTGCACCCAGGCCGGGGGTTTCCTTCTGGTCTATGATAGTCAGGCCGGTAATTTTTGTCAGTGTTTCGTCCAGTCCAAGCATAAGGGTGATTCTATCCTGGAAGCCCACCCCGGTTGATTGGATAGCGAACCCGGCGAGATCGCCGTCCTCTTCCAATCCTCTGTAGATGACCAGATCCTCCTCTTTGTACAGTACATCGCTGGCCTCGACCTCGTCAACAACCACTTCAATGGCTGCTGCGATCTCTTTCTGGATGTTGAGTGCGATCCGCTCCTTCGTCAGCGTTGCCACACCGGCGAGGAATCCCCCCGAGATCAATCCGACGGTGGTGAGAACGAGAATCATCCGGGTGGGAAGGCTCATTGCGGCCTCCTCGTTTCGCCAAGTATTCGCGGCCGAAAATAACGGTTCAGGAGAGGGACAAAACAGTTCATGAAGAGGATGGAATACATGACACCCTCCGGGAAACCGCCGAACAGGCGGATAAGCCCCACCATTAGACCGATTCCCAGGGCATATATCCAGTTTCCTCTGGGAGTGATCGGCGAGGTCACCATGTCGGTCGCCATAAAAAAGGCACCGATCAGAAGCCCTCCCGCAAAGATATGGAATGAGGGAGGCGCATATGTTTTCGGATTGACGAGCCAGAATATACCTGTGAATACGCTGAGAGCCAGGATAATCCCGACAGGGATTCTCCAGTCGATCGTTTTTTTGTAGAACAAAAGAAGAGATCCGAGGAGAAGAGCGAAGGCAGAGGTTTCTCCCAGGCAACCACCTGTGTTCCCCCAGAAGAGATCATGGAGAGGCGTGAGGGAGCCCTGCGCAACGGCCTGTTGGAATTTCAGGTTTCCCAGGGGAGTTGCAAAAGTTGCCGTGTCCACACGTTGAATCACCGGTGGCATCCACGTGGTCATGGCGACAGGGAAGGCTGTTTGGAGAAAAGCCCTACCGACCAGGGCCGGATTGAATATATTGTATCCCAGCCCTCCAAAAACCTGCTTTCCTATGGCGATGGCAATGACTGCGCCGATGACGGCAATATCCATGGAAATGCCGGGCGGGAGAGTCATTGCCAGGAGCAGGGCGGTGATGACAGCCGAGCCGTCCCAGAGAGAGCGGAAAGGTTTCTTCCTGATCCACAGGAAGATGGCCTCTGTCACAAGACACGCCACAAGACAGGCAATATAGAGTTTGACAGCCCTTAGCCTGAAGAAGTATACGGAAGCGGCCGCGGCCGGAAGAAGGGCAATGATGACTGTGTACATGATCTTGGGAACAGAGTCTTTATCCCTAAAGTGAGGGGAGGAGCGGATGATATACTCGTTTTCAGGCATTGTCTGTGCTTATTTTTCGTTTGAGTTCCATGACCTGGCTTTTCCCCAAGCGCATCCAATGGACCAAGGGAATAGCAGCCGGACAGATATACTGGCAGCTGCCGCATTCCACACAGTCCAGAATCCCCCAGTCTTCGGCCTCAAAGAGATACCCGTATTTGACATACTTCACGAGCTGGGTGGGGACAAGCCCCATGGGACAGTGGTCCACGCAGCGTGAACACCGGATACAGCTGTGTTCCATGGGGGGGGCCGCTGCCGTCCATGCCAATATGCCGGAAGTGCCCTTGACAACCGGGACTTCCGCAGTCCATTGAGAAAGCCCCATCATCGGGCCTCCCATGATCAGGATGTTCGTGCTGTCGTCGATCCCGCCGCAGAAGTCAAGGACACTCTGGAAGGGCGTTCCAATCCTGACCATGAGGTTTTTTGGCTCGCGGATGCCCTCCCCTGCGGCAGTAAGAACCCTTTCATAGAGGGGCTTGCCGGAGCTTACCGCATCCCAGATGGCCTTTGCTGTGCCCACATTCTGGACCACAACACCGACATCAAAAGGAAGGCCACCGCGGGGCACTTCTCTTCCGAGGAGAGACTGAATGAGGTTTTTTTCTGCTCCCTGGGGATATTTTGTCTTCAACAAAAGAACCTCTGCAGAATCGTCAGTTTTCACTCCCCGGAATGTCCTTAAAGCATCCCTCTTGTTATCTTCGATCCCGATAATCGTTCGTTTGGCGCCCGTGGTTTTGCGAATGAGCTCTGCCCCGTTCAGGATATCTTCGGCATACTCCATCATGATCCTGTGGTCGGCCGTGAGCACGGGTTCGCATTCGCACCCGTTGATGATAACAGTGTCGATAGGTTTGTCCTTTGGAGGAGAGAGTTTGACCGCTGTAGGGAAGGCGGCTCCGCCGAGTCCGACGATCCCGGCATCTCTCACGATCTGACAAACCTTTTCTGGCTTCAAGCTCAGCGGGTTCGATGACCCAAGCAATTCAGGGGCAGGATTATCCTCTCCATCGTTCATTATGGTCACAGCGGGCACGGGCCTTCCCAAGGGATGGTGAACGCCGTCTACAGAAAGGACTTTTCCGGACACGCTGGCGTGGACATTCGCTGAGAAAAGAGAGGTGCTCTCCCCAATTTTTTGCCCGAGTTTGACCTCCTCTCCTTTTTTTACCAGCAGCTTAGCGGGACTCCCAAAATGCTGGAGGAGAGGAATGCTGACTTTCTCCGGGGGAGGCATGACCTCTATCGGCTTTCGTTCCGTAGGGGATTTGTATTCAGGGGGGTGAATGCCGTGGGGAAAAGTTTTTTGCTTCATTTGAGTGTTTTTGGAAATATTTGAGACTCAAGTGTATTCATTCTTCCTTGCCAATGTCAATATTAAAAATTCCATTGCCCTTATTTAAAATAAAGAGATTTTCGTTATAAATATATTTTATTTATTGTATAATGGAGGGCTAGCTTATAGGCGTGTTTCTAGAGAAATAGAAATGGATGTGATTGTCAAGGAACTGGAGAATCGCAAGGATCTCAAAGCGTTCATATATCTTCCTGAAAAAATTCATAGCGACCACAAGACATGGGTTCCTCCGATCTATGTCGATGAGTGGAAATATTTCGACGCCAAAAAAAACAGGTCGTTCGCACACTGTGATGTAATCAAGCTGATAGCCTTAAGGGATGGCAGGCCCGTGGGCAGGATCATGGGTATCATCAACAGAAAGTACAACGAGATCAGGAGCCAAAAGATCGCCCGCTTCGGCTACCTGGAAGCATGGGAGGACAAAGAGGTCGTTCGGACGCTTCTCGAACGAGTGGAACAATGGGCGCGGGAACACGGCATGACCAAGATCATCGGACCTTATGGATTTACCGACCAGGATCCGGAAGGATTTCTGATCGAAGGCTTTGAAAACCGCGCCACCATCGCCACTTACTGCAATTTCGAATGGATGCCTCGGATGGTCGAAGAGTTGGGCTATAGGAAAGATGTCGACTATTTTGTCTACAAGCTTGACGTCCCCAAAGAATTCCCCGAATTCTACAAGAAGATCTATGAGCGAGTGAAAAAGAAGGGGAATTTTGAGGTGCTGGAGTTTAAGAAAAAAAGAAAGCTCAAGCCCTGGATAAAGCCCGTCCTGAACCTTATGAATGAATGTTATACAGAGAGCAACATATACGGGTATACCCCCCTTGATGAAAGGGAAATGGAGGATTTGAGCAAACGGTATTTACCCGTACTCAATCCCAGGTTCGTAAAAGGAGTGCTGAAAGACGGAGAGGTCGTCGCTTTTATTGTGGGCATCCCTGATATGACCGAGGGCATTCAGAAGGCCCGCGGCAAGCTCTTCCCGTTCGGATTCCTCAAGATACTTAGTGCGGCAAAAAAAACCAAACAACTGGATCTTCTGTTGGGCGCGATCAAGGGAAAATATCGTGGCCGAGGCCTTGATGTTCTGATGGGCGTCAAGATGATCATGACAGCTCGTGAGGAGGGAATGGAAATGATGGACACCCACCATGAGCTGGAGGAGAATGTCAGGGTAAGAGCCGAGATGGAAAAGATGGGGGGGAAGGTCTACAAAAAATTCCGCGTCTACCAAAAATCCCTCTGACGCTGCGTTCTCTGTAAATTCCGAAATATCTGTTTCAGTATGTTTTCGCTCCTTCCCAAGCCCTAACGCCCTCTATTTTGTTTCGGCCCAATTGATTCCCCAGCCTAGATGGACTTTCAGGGGGACTTTGAGAGGGAAGACATTCTCCATTTTCTCTTTGACCAGGAGCTCAATCCGGCGGCACTCTTTTTTGGGGCTTTCAAAGACCAGCTCGTCATGCACCTGCAGGATCATCTTTGACTCGAGCTCCTGTGCCCTCAGGGCCTCCCAGATATCGATCATCGCCTTTTTTATGAGGTCTGCAGCGGTTCCCTGAATAGGCGTGTTGAGGGCGATGCGGCGGCCAGCCTGCTGAACCATCCTGTTTTCATGTTTCAATTCAGGAACAGGCCGGATCCGGCCGAAAAGGGTTTGGGAAACGCCCGATGTTCGCGCATCTGTGACACACTTCTCCAGAAATTCCCACACTTTCGGGTACCTTTCGAAATAGCGATCGATAAACGTCTGGGCTTCAGACGTCGAAGTGCCCAACTCTTTAGCTAGAGAGAAAGCGGAGGTGCCGTAGATGATGCTAAAATTGATGATTTTTGCCCGCCGGCGCTGCTCCTCGGGGAAGAGAGATGACGTTTCGCCAAACACCTGCAGAGCTGTGTCCTGGTGGATATCCCTGTCGTGGAGGAAGGTTTCGATGAGTGCAGGATCTTCAGACAGATGGGCCAGAACCCTCAACTCGATCTGTGAATAATCTGCAGAGAGGAAAAGATTCCCCGGGTCGGGAATAAAGGCCTGCCTGCATCTCCTGCCAAGCTCACCCCGTGCGGGGATGTTCTGCAGATTCGGATCACTGCTTGATAATCTTCCCGTGGCCGCAACACTCTGGTTGTAAGAGGTATGGATGCGGCCTGTCTCTGTATGGATAAGAAGTGGGAGAGCGTCAGAATAGGTGGATTTGAGCTTTGAGAACTGCCTGTATTCCAGCGTGTGCTGGGCGATGGGGTAGTCGCTGGCCAGCTCCTGCAACACGCTCATATCGGTGGAATGACTCTTTGTTTTGCGGGTTCTTCTCGGAGAGGGGATCCCCATCTTTTCGAAGAGAATCTCTCCCAGCTGTTTGGGGGAATTGATGTTGAATTCCTCCTGACTGAGCGCATATATCTTTTTTTTAAGGATTTTGAGATCTTGCTGGAGCTCCTCTGACAGGCTCTCCAGGACCTCGGGATTCATCCGGACTCCCCACATCTCCATATCCGCCAGGACCTGGATGAGCGGTCGTTCCAAAGATTCGTAGAGAGAACGAACGTCCTTTTCCTTGATTTTTGGCCAGAGCAACACGCTCAGTTGGAGAGCCAGGTCTGCATCCTGGCAGGCATACGGTGTCACCTTTTTGATATCCACAGCGTTGATCGTGACTTCGTTCTTTCCTTTTCCCACGACATCATGGTAGGGAATGGTATCGACCTGAAGATAGGTTGTTGCCAGTTTGTCCAAACTGTGCTTGCCCCAGTTGGGTTCCAGGAGGTATGAAAGAACCATGGTATCCAGCTCTATTCCCTGCAGCGTGATGCCTTCCCTGTGGAGGACGATATAATCATACTTGATGTTGTGTCCTATCTTCTTTATTTTAGGGTCCGTGAGAATCCCT
>JASFPP010000095.1:0-14093 GCA_050115915.1 Candidatus Aminicenantota bacterium | reverse complement strand
GAACCCGAGGCATCGATCGTGATCGGCCTGCCCACAAAGTTTTTGCAGGGGAGACAAGAAGTCGAGAGTTCACATATGGGCGGGGCATTGATGTATGTTTTTGCTTCACATGGATTCGTGGATGGAATTCCTTTAACGTTGAACGCCTTTGCCTTGAACACATACTCACCTGGCTTATCGAATTTTGTTTGCCACTTCGGAGAATCGGGTGACAATGTTTGAGAGGCAACTTTTGTTCCCTCGGAATCGAATATGTCGACTTCCATCGATTGGGCATGCTGCGAACCGCTCATATCCACGGAAATGGGATCGTTGATGTTTGCTTTTGCAGGGCTGACCTGAATGTCGCACACAGCATCGGGGATGATTTCTTTAACATCGACAAGAGCAATATTTCCACATGGTTTAGGGATGATAAATGAGTAGTGCTTAAAACCTTTTTGAACCTTGAACATAAACACCGGCAGAGGTTCTTTCCCAGCCCACTCCAGATCTTCGGCAACTTTCACCTTGCCTCTCGAGCGGAAGAGCATCCACATAAATTTCTGCCCGATCGGTAATTCTGCGTCTTCAAAGGAGGCTGTCTTGACTTGATCCATAAATGGAAGGAAAACATCCCCATATCCTGCCGTATCGAACCCATACTTGATATCGCCAGCGTATTTATCGACCAAGATCTTCATCACTTCTGCTGTGGGCACTTCCCCTTTGATCCGAACGAGCGTATAACGGCCAATCTGTTTGAGTTTTGTTGTCTCGGCAAAGGTATTAGCGGTGAATAAGACGAGAATTCCGATAACCAAAATTAGGAAAAATTTGTTTTTCATTCTGCCTCCTTTTCAGATAAGAGAATGATTGAGATACGTAATGCTGTTGTATAGATAAAAATATCTTTAAAGAATGTCTTTTGTCAAGGAAAAATTCCTGTAAATCAAGTATTTTCTGTATCATTTTCCGACCTTTCCCAAAGATGGGATCGATCGCTTTCAGAAACTTTTGGCATCTAAATCCAAATCCGAGATACCCAAAAAATTTTCAATCACAGAATGGATAATCCCTGAATCTTTCGGTGTCGAATCCAGGGCTTTTTGATAAAGAGTAAGGGATTCATGATGGGATGCGATATTTTCTCTGAGATAGTGCAGAGCGTCAGGAATACACATTTCCGGATGACTCTGAATCCCCCAAACAGGATTTGACTTCCATTGAAAGGCATGGATTCGGCATCCTTTGCTCGCAGCAAACACGCGAAAGTTTGCATCAAGACCGACAACTTCATCAAAATGACTGCAAAAGACGAACTTCACTCCTTTTTTCCCCATAAGAGTCTTTTCTTCCTTGATAGCGATGGGGATCCAGCCGATCTCAGGACTTTCGCTGCGCTGAACACTTGCCGGCCCAGTAAGTGCCAAGGCCAGTAGCTGATGTCCCCAACAACTTCCGAGAACAGGAATATTCTTTTCGACGGCTTCCAGAGTGAGCTCGACCTCCTCGTCGACCCATTTTTCCCTTTCGAGGATAGAAGCTTCCGACCCCGTCAGGATCACATGGGTGAATCCATCCTTGATATTCGGGAATTTGTGCTCCCTTGCTGTAAAGGCCTGCCATCGGTTTCCCAGAAAAGAGGACCAGTGGGATACTGGATTATAGACCGAAGGATTGATGGAATTATCGATAATGGCAACATTCACTTCCCTTGTCATACCCTACCGCGCCTTTGAGAGACTTAACATGGACAATTCATTATAGATAAATCTTTTAAAATCTCAAGTTTTTTGAGCTTCGGCGACAGTTCCTTTGTTTTTCCAAGGTTAAATCTGTTATAATGCCCCCTAATCAGATGATTGAGAAGGAGAAGACAGTGCATAACGTTAAGCTCGAGACAGAGCTTCATGTGATCACACCGAACGAGCCCGGGATCTTGGGCCGAGTCCTCGGAACGCTGGCAAATTCCGGAGTCAACCTCTTGGCCCTCAAGGCACGATCGGTTGAGGACAAAGGAGTCTTTTTACTCCTGACATCCGACAATAAAAAGGCAGAAACATGCCTCCAAACATTGGGTTATAAAGTCACAACCAATGAGGTTTTGACAGTGCTTATGGACGATAGAGTGGGCGCCGGAGCCGAGATCGGAGCACTCCTCGGAAACGCCGTCATCGATATCGACTATTGTTATGGTTCATCAGCAGGGATGGGCAAGGCCCTCCTGGTCTTCAAGACCAGTGACAACAAAAAAGCCCTCGAAACTCTGCGGTAAATACAAAATCTTAAAGCAGGAACACGAAAAGATCGACCTCTCCCTTCTATGGCGTCATCCGCTCTTCCGCGATAAAAGCACTGAAAATAAAGCCAATTTAAAAAGAGAGATCTTACGGTGGAGAACGGCGTTCACCGGGGATGAAAAAAAAATTCCCTTGGTGACAGTCCTGTCTCACAATGATCTGGAGGATAAAATCTCCCTTGTGCTCGTGCCACTTCTAGCCTCTGCGGGGATGAGGTGCCTTAAGCTCGTTTGGAGCGATACACCCTCAGGACAGGCTGTGCTCAACAATTTCTTATCGCTCCCAGGTGTAGAGCTTCCTTCAAATCCCGTATATATCCATAAAACCCTCGCGCGTACAGGAGGTATGTTTGCGACATCACCCGCATCCTCACTTCTTCTAAAGGAAATTCCCCCAAAATCTGGTCTTGATACGGTCACTCGGTTCGAAGCGCTCAGTCTGTTTGCCCTATATGCAATCCACTGGGAAGGGATCGTTGGGGACATCCGGATGGGAGATTATCCGCATCAGGCAAAAGCTCAGAACTCACGAGATGTGGCCATGGTACTCAAAGAACACTGTGAGGCGGCAGGGTTTGGCTGTTGCTTTTTTATTAACAATCAGAGCCAGCCTCTGGGTCACGCCCTTGGTCCTGATCTTGAGCTCCAAGAGGCTATCGATGTTCTCAAAGCCAAAGGCCCTCTTGATCTCACAAAAATGGCGCTCGAAGCAGGAGCAGATCTTCTGATGTTTTCAGGCGGATTCTCCCACCGGACCGAAGCGAAATCATTCTTGAGAAATCAGCTTTTGAGCGGGGCCGCGCATGCCCGATTCAAAGAGATCATCCGGACCCTGAAGGGCAAAGAAGAAGTGGGGGAAAATCTCGTCCCACTGCCTCCTGCCGGAGAGGAATTCCCTATCCTATCCCGTAGAAAAGGTTATATTCAACGGATTGCCATGGACCACCTCCTTGATCTCAAGCAGAAACTCTGCCTAGAGAATCAGGGAGCAGGCCTGCTGCTGCTCAAAAAGATCGGTGATACAACAGACACAAATGAAATCCTGGCTAAAGTGTATCTCCCCTCATCCTGGAGCACGGAACGCATCCAGAGCGAGATGAGGAACATCTACACAATCTCCCGATTTCCTCCTGAGTTCCGACCTCGAACTCAAGAAAAAATAAAAGGAAGCTTCCGATTTTGATCCGTTTTTTATACAATTTGTTCGATCGAAAAAATTATCGTCCGAAGAATGCATAAAATGACCGACATCCAAAGAATCGCTGTCGTTACCTCTGATGTGCCCTTTGTGGAAGGGGGTCATCTCACTATTGCACGTAGCACTGTCCGCGCACTCCAGGATTACGGCTATGACGCTGATCTTATACTCACCCCGCAAAACCGTTTCGGACGGCAATTCAGGGCCTATATGGCCAACAGATACTATGATATCGAAGAAGATGGCTTAGGCCGGGCAATACACCAGGTCATCACATTCCGTTTTCCCAGCTACGCGGTTAAACATCCCCACCACGTGTGCTGGCTGAATCACAGGTTGAGAGAATACTACGATCAATGGGCTTTCCTGTACTCCCAATTGGGTGCCAAAGGAAAGATCAAAGAAAAGATGAGGCGACAACTCATCCATCTGATAGACACACATCTCCTCAAGCGCAACGTCACAAAGCTCTATGCACAATCCTCGACGATCCAGAAAAGATTAGAACGTTGGGGAGGGATACAATCGGAAGTCCTCTACCCCCCTCCGCCTCAAAGAGATTATCGCACAGAATCATATGACAGTTTTATATTTTCTGTATCCCGTTTACAGAGACTGAAAAGACTCGACCTGCTTGTCGAATCATTCAAGCATGTCAGGAATAAAGGTTTGAAGGCCGTTATTATCGGAGACGGTCCCGAACAAAAAAATATCCAGAGAAAAATCAAGGATAACAATCTTGAAGAGAGAATCACTCTCCTCGGAAAATCCACAGAACAAGCGGTCCTCGATCACTTTTCCCGCTGTCGAGCTGTCTTTTTCGCCCCCGAACAAGAAGACTATGGTTTCGTCACAGGAGAAGCCTTTGCCAGCCGAAAATCCGTCATCACAGCCAGCGACAGTGGAGGTCCTGCCGAACTCGTGAAAAATGGGGAAACCGGTTTTGTCTGTGAGCCAGACCCGGTGGCACTGGCCAAAAAAATGGACCAGCTGGCAGAGGATAAAGCGCTGGCTCAAAGGATGGGCGCAAATGCCTATAAATTCATATCCCAGATCACCTGGGAAAAAACAGTGAAAAAACTGGTTATCGTTTGACCCTGCTGTTGAGATTTGCTTACCCTCTCTTATTTTTATTAGAAAATAACTTTTTGATGTGGTAGACTGCATATAATTTTAAAAAAGGACAAGGATAATGCCGGAAAAAATACCCTATGTTCCAGACGACACATCTTACCTGGATATCACTTTAAAAGCCGTGATTCTCGGGGCAATCTTTGGAGTTATCTTTGGCTCGGCAAACGCGTATCTAGGCCTTCGAGTAGGATTGACGATCTCCACAGCGATCCCCCTGGCAGTTATTTCGGTTGCAGCTTTGCGGGTGTTGACGCCTATTTTGGGAAAAAGTACGATTTTAGACGCCAACATCGCTCAAACGACCGGTTCCGCCAGCTCATCCCTGGCATCTGGGATCATATTTACAATCCCCGCTCTCTTCCTATGGGGTTTCAACCCCAGCATCTTTAAGATCGGAACGTTAGCGATGTTCGGCGGCATTCTGGGAGTCCTTTTTATGATTCCCTTACGAAGAGCTTTGATCGTAAAGGAACATGGATTTCTTCCCTATCCTGAAGGAACTGCTGCAGCCCAAGTCCTGATCTCCGCAGAAGAAGGCGGCGCCAAGGCAAAGAATGTCTTTTTAGGCCTGGGAGTCGCGGCAGTTTTTAAAATATTACAGAGTTTTTTACATCTTTGGCCCGAGAAGATCTATCTGAAGCTTCCTGTGTTGAAAAAGGCCAAACTGGGCGGAGAGCCTACTCCCGCTCTCCTTGGAGTCGGATACATTCTGGGCCCTCGCATAGCGGCTATCATGGTCGGAGGCGGACTCCTGTCCTGGTTGGTCATCATCCCCTTGATCGCCTATTTCGGAGAGAATCTCAACCTTCCTTTGCTTCCTGAAGCGGAATTGACCATCCCAGAAATGACAGCCGAACAGATCTGGGACAAGTATATCAGAGTGATCGGGGCTGGAGCTGTCGCTGTTGCGGGGATCATCACGATCTTCAAATCCTTTCCCACGATGTACAATTCTTTGAAAATGGGGATCAAAGACCTCAAGTTGAGTAGAGAGGACTCATTTGTCCAGAAAAAAAGGACTGATACAGACCTACCCATTACGGTTCTCGGAATCGGGGCCCTCATTATTGTGACTTTGATCATCATCTCTCCCCAGATCGTGGGGATCAACACAGCTATCTTTGTCAGGGTGATTGCCGCAGTCTGTATCGTGTTTTTTGCGTTTTGCTTCGTCACTGTCTCTTCCCGGATCGTGGGAATGGTGGGAGTCTCATCAAATCCGACTTCAGGAATGGCCATCGTTACACTTCTCGGAACAAGCCTGCTATTCTATGCTATGGGCTGGACTGATATCCTCGGGCAGGCCACAGCGCTGACTGTGGGAACAGTCGTCTGTGTCGGAGCATCTGTCGCGGGCGATATTTCACAGGACCTGAAGTGCGGGTATATTATCGGAGCCACTCCAAAAAGACAACAGTCGACAGAATTGTTGGGAGTAGTGACCTCAGCTTTTGCTGTCGCTGCGGCTGTATGGCTCCTGGGTGAATCCTTCACATTCGGGTCGCAGACATTGCCGGCTCCCCAAGCTGTTTTGATGAAGACAGTTGTAGAGGGCGTTCTGGGCGGCGATCTTCCTTGGGGACTCGTGTTGATCGGAGGCGCCTTTGCCGTGGTGGCCGAACTCTTGAGGATTCCCTCTCTCCCTTTTGCGGTGGGTATTTATCTGCCACTCTCCACAATGACCCCGATCTATGTGGGTGGAATGATCAGGCACTTCATGGAAAAGGGCGCTAAAAACAATGAAGAAAAACTGACTCAAAGAAAAGAAAAAGGTGTTCTATTGAGCTCGGGTTTTATTGCAGGAGAGGGCATCGCCATGGTCCTGGTTGCAATTTACGCATATATCACCAAGAAAAAACCCGCGGGAATAGGCCTTGTTTGGCCCGGCAGCTTAGGAGATTTTGTATGTCTGGCAGCATTTATCGGACTCGCCATCTTTTTGATCTATAAAACCAAAAAATAACCTGTTCAACAAAAATGTCGATTCTTGATTCGCCACTACCTGCATCATAAAAATAAGCTATGAATACTTTGATTATCGCGTTCGTGCTCATCCTCTGGCTGTATTCGGGATACAGAATATACGGAAAATTTCTCGAGAAAAGAGTCGTCCAGGCCGATGGGGAGCGGATCACACCCGCCCGAGACATAAATGACGGGATCGACTATTCGCCCGCCAAAAAAACCGTGCTTTTCGGCCACCATTTCTCATCGATTGCGGGAGCCGGACCGATCTTAGGGCCTCTTTTGGGAGTCCTCTATTTCGGCTGGCTGGGGGCACTTCTTTGGGTGGCCATAGGCAGTGTTTTTCTTGGAGCTGTCCACGATTACACGTCTTTAATGACCTCGGTCCAGAATAAAGGCAGATCCTTAGCCGACATATCGGAAAAAACACTCGGTCGGCGAACACGCGTGATCTTTTCTCTGTTCCTCTGGTTCGCATTGGCTCTTGTCATCGCCGTTTTTGCGGTCGTGGCATCCCGCACTCTGGTCTCTCAGCCGGAGATCGTCATCCCAACCTTCGGATTGGTTCTTATAGCCATGGTCTTCGGATGGCTCATCAATAAACAGAACTTCAATATTGTTGCCGCAACTCTGGTTTCGCTATTGATCCTTTTTGCGCTTATCTATATCGGAAAGATGTATCCAATCGAACTCCCCACACAATTTCTCGGCTTAAGCGCGCAAAATTTCTGGTTTTTTGTTCTGATCATCTACAGTCTTTTTGCCTCATCTTTACCTGTCTGGTTCCTCCTGCGCCCACGCGATTATATCAGCACTTGGATTCTTTTTATCGGACTGGCCATCGGCTACGCTGGATTGATCATTGCCCACCCTTCCATTACTGCTCCTGCGTTCGTTTCATTCACCAGCAAGGGAGGTCCCTTATGGCCCATGCTCTTCGTGATCATTGCGTGCGGCGCAATATCAGGCTTCCATTCCGTAGTGGCAGGGGGGACCACGGCTAAACAGCTGCCGGATGAAACCGCCGGAAAGCTCGTCGGTTTCGGGGGGATGATCACAGAAGCTGTACTGGCAGGATTGGTCATCTTTATCGCCGCAGCAGCTCTTGTTTGGGATCCCTCCGCGGCCGAGAATCCGTTGGGTTATCACTATTTGATGACACAGGTGGGAGACCCGATCAGAGCGTTCGCCACAGGATACGGGACGCTCACATCTTCACTTCCGGGAATCACTCTCGTTCTCGGATCTTTTTTCGGAATGGTCATGCTCAACGCGTTCGTGCTCACCACACTCGATACAGGGACTCGTTTGGGCCGCTTCATTTTTTCTGAATTGACCGGCAAAAAAATCCACCTGTTCAACAACAGATGGATCGCATCGGCGATAATCCTTGTTTTTGCCGCTCTCCTGGGAGTAACAGAGGGCTACAAAGCGATATGGCCTGTGTTCGGCGCATCGAACCAGCTTGTGGCGGCACTGGCACTCATCGTTGTGTCCTCCTACCTGGTTGGCATTAAACGCCCCACAAAGTTCACGCTATACCCAGCGTATTTTATGCTGATCACCACGCTGGCAGCGCTAGTCTTTCAAGGGTATAACTTTTTCAAGGCAGGGAGTTATCTTCTCGGCGGCGTGAGCGTTATCCTTATTCTTCTCGCTCTCATCATAGTCTACGATGCACGCTTCATCCTGTTTGTTCGCTAAAGATAATAAAACAAGACTCCAATCCCGGCATCCGCCCGACTTTAAGACAATCCTTCAAGGAGAGGCAAAAAATACAAGCCCAGATCCGGACTTTCCGTTCAATAACTAGCGATCAAAGAGGCGTGACCTCGAACACGACTCCTTTGGGGTCCGGACAACAAAGAGTCTCTGTCTCGGCAATCCAGTCGTCATGAGGAAGCTCATCCTCCCTCTGCTTGGTCGTCAAAAAAGGGAAGAGGCTGTTGAGCGCAAAAATACAGACTTTTTTCCCGGAAGGAATCTCTATCGTCCCCTCTCCTCGAATAAAGAACACATCCCCAGCTTTGTGCTTGGCTCCACATCTCTCCTTAACACCGACCACTTCAACTTTTAATTCCCTCATATGTCCTCCTCTTCATCACTAGAATATATCGATAAAAATAAAAAATCAATTCACAGATTGACAAAACCAAGAGAATTATTCTAAAATAATCTGCCGATTACAGTGAATACAAGGAGGCAATAATGGCAAGAGCTGAGCCCAATGTCGTTCCTTTGTGCGATGTCTTACTCGTGCTGCTCATCATCTTCATGGTTATCACTCCCATGGTACAGAAGGGTATAGATATCAAACTTCCCGAAACCACAGCGGATACGAGTGCAACACCTCAAGGACTGATCGTTCTGACTCTGAAAAAAAACATGAGCGTAATGATCAATCAGGAGCAGATATCTTTGGAAATGCTTCCAGGCCGTCTGAGAAACCTCTACTCCACCAGACAAGACAAGACGATATTTATCAGAGCCGATGCAAAGGTTCCCTATGCCAGTGTCGTTGACCTTATCGATATTGCGAAGGGTGCCGGCGTAGAGGTCACTGGAATCATCCCCGAATATTTTACAGAAGAAGACGTAACCTAGAACAGACTCTGTAAGTCACAAGGCAAAAACGAATCCCATGAAAAAAAATACTCTCATCTATGCACTTATTTTTCTTGGAGCATCCCTGTCTCTCTGTGGGGGTACAGAACTCCTCGGTGATATCACAAAAGAGGAAATCCTTCAAAATTTTCCCGACTGGGGAGAGGTTATCGCCTCTTACTCGCCCGATGAAGAAGCCCTTATGAAGCTGAAGGCCATCTCTCATCCTGTCGCCATCGAAGTTGTGCTGGGAACATGGTGCAAAGACAGCAAAAAACATGTCAGCGAATACTTCAAAGTTATGGATATGTTGGGCAATCCCCACTTTTTCTCGACTTATATCGGAATACCAAGGATTAAAGAGGCAAGATCACCCTACATCGAAGGTAAAGACATCCAAAAAGTGCCCACTTTTATCGTCCGTGTGGATGGTAAGGAGATGGGAAGGATTATTGAGATCCCGAAAAAGTCGATCGAACAGGACCTCCTCGATATCCTCAAGCAGTAACGATCAAGATTTGATCGGCCCGATAACTTCTCTCGAGATGACCAGCCTCTGGATCTCGTTGGTCCCTTCATAGATCTGAAGAAGCTTGGCATCTCTCATGAGCTTTTCCATCGGATAGTCTCTCATATAACCGTATCCACCGAGTATTTGGACAGCTTCTGTGGTTACACGCATGGCGACATCCGAACCATAGGCTTTGGCCATTGCTGATTCTTTTCCGCAGGGTTTTCCCTCGTCCATCAGCCAGGCCGCATGCCAGACCAGGTGTCTTGCGGCATTGATCTCCAGGGCCATCTGGGCGATCTTGAATGCATTGTTCTGGAAAAGAGCGATAGGTTTCCCGAATTGTATTCGAGTCTTGGAATATTCAACGGCATACTCAAGAGCTGTTCTTGCCACGCCAACACCGGCTGCTCCCACAGGGGCTCTTGTCTTGTCCAGAGTTTTGAGCGCTATAATAAAACCCTTTCCCTCTTTGCTCAGCAAATTCTCTGCAGGAACCTTGACATCCTCAAAAATTACCTCTGCCGTGTTGGAGGCCCGGTGTCCCATCTTGTCCTCTTCCTTCCCGATACTCAGCCCAGGCGTATCACGGGGGACGATAAAAGCACTCATTCCACGGGCTCCTTTATCAGGGTCTGTCAGAGCGAAGACGACATACAGACTGGCGATCGCTGCATTGGAGATGAAACATTTCGCTCCATTGATAATATATTCATCCCCTACTTTTTTCGCTTTCGTTTTTAGCGATCCTGCATCAGAACCTGCCTCCCTTTCTGTAAGACAGAAAGCCGCAAAGGACATCTTTTGTGTCTGAGGAGTGAGGTATTTTTTCTTTTGTTCTTCCGAGCCAAAAAGAATAATTGGCGTATAGGCCAAAGCATTGACCATCATAGTTGTATACATGCCTGCACATCCGGCCGCCAATTCCTCGCTGATGATGACCGTGTCTATATCACTCAATCCCCCGCCACCATATTCTGCGGGGATTGTGCAGGTGAGAAAACCCACTTCGAACGCCTTCTGCATGACATCCTCAGAGAATTCATCTCCTTTATCATACTTGGCGGCGTTAGGTCTCATTTCTTTTAAGGCGAATTCTCGCGCCATGTCTTGAAGAGCTTTTTGTTCTTCAGTCAGACTGAAATCTATCATGTTTTCCTCCTTCAGTACGATTTTCTTGGATTATTCATAAATAATGTCGATACTTTTTGCAAAAAAGAAATGGAAATATTTACTTCATTCTTCCAGAATAGCAATCTAAGTTTATACTTCAATATTCAAATGAAGTCAATTTATCTTTAAAGACAATCTTTTCTCGGGCCATATCATAGACAGGATTTGCGATGCCGAGAATTTCACTGATGATATCTTGAGGTCGAACCAATTTTTTTTTGTCGAATTTTATGTTCAAAAGGAGTTGATGTTTATTGCTGTCCATAGAAAAATCAGTCATTACGCCAATCTTATTCTCTCCAATGGTGCGGTCCACAAGGCTTTGAACACGTCGTTCAACATCGTACCTGGCCTTCCTATTCCCCTCCCGAGAATTCTGGATTTTTTCCATGACCTGATTCGCCCTCAGATCCATGGAATAAACCAGGCTTTGAATCCTTTCGATCAAAGAGGGGGTAAAACTTTCCAATCGATCCAATTTTAAAAATCGGATTCCCGGAGGAAGATAGGCATTGATGTGCTTGGCGAATTGATCTCGAGGAATATCGTAATCTGACCTAAACTCGACCACCTCTTCCCTCCCCTCCATCCCCAATGGCAGAGCGGGAGGATAAGAAACAATCATTTTCGGATGAAATCCTTTTGTAAAACACACGGGGATACCAGCCCTTCGAAAACCTCTCTGGATGATATTATTGACATCCGTGTGGGAGAAATATTTTGCACTGTCCGTTTTGCTGTAATAGGCCAGGTATCTCGAAACACTTCCTGACTTTTTGCCAAAGACAGGAAACTCTTTTTGCAAATTCTCGACCTTTTCTTCAAAATCCCTCACCAACAAAGGTGCGAGAGAACATCCTCGACATTCTCCACACGATTTATCCAGACATCTCGGTGTAGTCACCTCCTGTTTCGC
Source organism: Candidatus Aminicenantota bacterium (assembly GCA_050115915.1). Classification (GTDB taxonomy): domain Bacteria; phylum Acidobacteriota; class Aminicenantia; order Aminicenantales; family Aminicenantaceae; genus WTAW01. The sequence goes on along the minus strand of JASFPP010000095.1, from coordinate 2,311 downwards.
TCTGTGCAACTCTTCAGCGAGATATGATTTCTTAATACCTGTGTCAATATGATCCCAGGGAAGCACATCGGATTCTTTCAGGCTCCCCAGGTAGAGACGGTAATCGATATTCGCGGCTTTAAAAGCCTCTACCCAACAGGAAAACTGGAAGAGGTCATTCCAGCTGTCAAAACGGGCACCCGCTTGCCAGGCATGAAGGACAATGGGCGTCAGCCTCCTATCGCCCCGAGAAAATACAGCCTCCAGTAACGCATTTTTCAGGTTGTGCTCTTTAAACCGGATAAAGGAATATTTCTTCAAGCGTGATTTTATGTAGGCATGTTTCTTGACAAGGCAATCCTCGCTTTCCATTTTTTCCCATTGGAACGGCGTATGGGCTTTGGGGATAAACGATGATATGCTGAGGTTTATCTGGGGAGGTTTTTTCAAGATCCTGTAGCCTATCCGGATGATCTCTTTCACCAATTCGACGATCCCCTCGAGGTCTTCTTCCCTTTCGGATGGAAGTCCCACCATAAAGTACAGTTTAAGCAGCCGCCATCCTCGAGAAAACGCGTTTCGCACGGCCTCCCAGATGTCCTCATTTTCCAGACTTTTATTGATGACTCTACGTAATCTTTCCGTTCCCGCTTCAGGCACAAGGGTGAATCCCGTCTTCCGCACTCTGAGGATGTTCTCCACGAGCTCGGACGACAATCCCTTCGGCCTGAGGGAGGACACAGACAGAGAAATCTGTCGTTCTTGGAATTCATCCATCAAAGCCGTTACAGTTTGGTCAAGGTACGGATAGTCGCCTATGGATAGAGCCGACAGTGATGCATCTTCATATCCTGTGGAATGTACACTGTTGATAACGGTTTGTGCCAGATCGGTCGGATTCTTCACCCGGGATGGAAAGTAAAGGTGAGAGGCCTGACAAAATCGACAATTCTGAGGGCATCCCCTTTCCGCTTCCACAGATACACGATCGAACACGACTTGGATATTGGGAACAATGATATTCTCTGGAAAAGGGATGGAGGAAAAGGAGGATAACACTCTTTTTCTGATCTTCGAGGGGGCCCCATCCTTTGGCTTCACGCTCATTAAAGAAGACCGGGCGGGAGAATAAGGCGTGTACAATGAGGGAACATAAACACCATCGATCTTCGCCAACTCCTTAAATACAAGCTCTTTATCATCCGATTTACTCCTCAGGGCCACCCAATTATCTATAATTTCAAATACAGCTTCCTCTCCATCGCCGACGAGGAACAGATCGAAGAAATCAGCAACGGGCTCCGGGTTGAAGGCCGCTGGCCCCCCTGCGATGACAAGCGGGAAATCCATATTCCTCTCAGAGGAAAAAAAAGGGATCTTTCCAAGCTCGAGGATTGTCAAGATGTTGGTGTAATTGAGCTCGTAGAGGAGTGAAAAACCAAGGATATCGAATCCATAAAGGGGGATTCTATTCTCAAGAGAGAAAAGAGGGATATTCCTTTGACGGAGTTCTCTTTCAAAATCAGGCCAGGGTGCAAAAACACGCTCGGCGAGCACGGACGCAGATCTATTCAAAAGAAAATAGAGAATCTTCTGCCCAATATGAGACATCCCGATCTCATAGAGGTCGGGAAAAACCAGAGCGACCTTTGTTGCGACACGATCGGGATCTTTGATAATGATATTCCACTCTTCCCCAACATACCGACCTGGCTTTTGTACATTTCTGAGGGCTCTCTCCAATTCTCCGGAAATCTTCATTGTAGGAATTCATATTACAATTTTCACCCCCGCCAAGCAACATTGAGGCTGACATGAATAATCCAGCCCTAAGTTGGATGATTCACGATCAGATGTTCACGAAACGGCGCATCTTGACGTTCAGCACAAGCGATACGGCGATATAGTTGGTCAAGAGCGAAGAACCCCCGTAACTCAACAACGGTAGGGGAATTCCAGCGATGGGGAAAAGCCCGATGGTCATGAACACGTTTACAAAAAAATGGCAAGAGATCATCATAGCAACCATAAAAATGATATACACTCCAGTCCGGTCTCTCGATTTTGAAACGGATTGAAAGAGCCTGGCCAGAAACAAGAAATAAAACAGCCCGATGACAACAACTCCTATAAAGCCCAGTTCCTCCCCGACAACAGCAAATATAAAATCTGTGTGGCGTGCGGGTAAAAATTGGAGTTGGCTCTGTGTTCCTTGACCATATCCCTTCCCGAATAGCCCACCCGAACCGATCGCGATCTTTGATTGGAGAATATGATACCCAGTGCCCAACGGGTCCTTACCCGGGGTGAGCATTGTCGTGATTCTATCCTT
>JASFPP010000094.1:0-14135 GCA_050115915.1 Candidatus Aminicenantota bacterium | reverse complement strand
TTTCTTCGGGCAGCAAGAAAACAAATACCATCGAGGTAATGGCGCAAATGCCAAGAAACCAAGGGCACCAACGAAATCAACTATAATAACGCCCCGGATACTAAAAAAATCTCATTCGGATGAAATAAGTTGAAGAAATTAATTATCCTTAGACGCCGACTTTTAGCCCCAAAATGATACGTTTAAGCTTATTTTTTAGAAGAAAATTGCAGTTAACTTATTTATTATCAACGAGTTCTTGAGGCCTGTCCCCAATTATAAATTATTCATAGAGGCCCGTCCCCAATTATTCATACCGGAGGGCGGTGATGGGGTTGGCGACGGCGGCTTTAACGGAATGAAAGCTGACAGTCATCAGTGCGATTAAGAGCGCCAACACTCCTGCCAAAAGAAAAATCCACACATTTAAGCTCGTCCTATAAGCGAAATTTTCGAGCCATTTTGTCATCGCAAAATACGCCACGGGCCAGCCGATAATATTGGCCAGCAGAACCCACTTAGAGAATTCCTTCGAGAAGAGAAACACCAAGCTCGAAACCGATGCCCCCAACACCTTGCGGATGCCGATCTCCTTGATGCTCTGTTCGGCCGTGTACAACGCAAGGCCAAAAAGCCCCAGACAGGCTATAAAGATCGCCAAAAAGGCAAAATACCCGAATAACTGAAGGAGCTTATTCTCTGCTGTATATTGCTGATCGAATCTCTCATCCACAAAATAGTAAGTAAAGGGATAGTTGGGCCGGTATTCCTGCCATTTGTTCTGCAGGAAAGCCATAGTCCCCGGGATATCGTTGGGACTGATTCTCACAGCCACTTGATTCAGTGAATGTGACGATAGGAGCAAAACGATCGGTGCTATCGTGTGGTGTATGGATTCGAAATGAAAATCCTTGACGACACCGATGATCTGCCCTTCTAGGCTTCCATAGCCAAATCTTTTACCTATCGCATCTAAAGGTGATTCCCATCCGATCTGCTGAATGGCCGTCTCGTTTAAAATAAACGCATTTGTCGCATCGGTCGGCATCTCTCTAGAAAAGTTCCGGCCAGCCGCCATCTCCATCCCGAATGTGGGGATATAATCATGGTCAACCCTTAAAAAAGCGATCATAAAATTAATGCGTTCACTCTCATCCCCCCAGATCACACGGGCCCCTGCAGCATCGAGCAATCGACCGGAGGGCACACGCGTTGCCGCCGAGACGCTGATGATATTCGGATTTTCATAGAGCTGTGTCTTCACCGATTCCAATTGACCTCTGATCCGGGAGCTAGAGGGCAGAACCACAACTTGCTCCTCATTGAAGCCAAGGTTTATATTTCTGATATATTTCAATTGAGATGTCACAACCCCCACGCAAATGATCAGGACAATAGAGATCGCAAACTGAAAAACTACGAGTGTTGACCGGAGAGAAAGCTTTCTTCGCTTCTGTTCCTTCGCTCCCTTCAAGATTGCCGCAGGCTGGAAACTCGAAAGAAAAAATGCAGGATAAAGACCGGACACGACTCCTACAATAACGGCCACAAAAATCAAACCAACCAACAAAGCCACATTTCCCAATAAATTCAAGGAAAGTTCTCTGCCCAAGAATTGATTGAACCTCGGAAGGAGAAGCTCGACCAGGATCACGGCAACTGCCAAACCAGCCAAAACCGTGAGGAAAGACTCACTCAAAAACTGCTTGATCAATTGCAAACGGTTTGCGCCCACAACTTTGCGAAGCCCTACCTCCTTAGCCCTGTGGGATGAACGGGCGGTGCTGAGGTTCATAAAATTGATCGCAGCGATCATCAGCACAAAGAAAGCGATCACGGAAAAAATATAAACATAGGATATATCACTATTGGACTCCAGCTCCGAATCCAAATGAGAATGGAGATGAATATCAGTAAGGGGCTGGAGCACAAGTTGTGTGGTCTTGCTTCTTCCCTCGTCCATATGCCGATCTATAAAGGGATCGAGCTGCTGCTCGAGTAAGCGGATATCATAATTTTTGGCCATCAAGATGTATGTTGCATAATTGTTGCTGCTCCAGCTTTGCATCTCGTCGTCCCCCACGATCGCTTCATAGGTTTTAAAAGACGCCAAAAAATCGGCATGAAAGTGAGAATTATGAGGAAACGATTCGACCACTCCGGTCACTTTGAGGTCTGCGGCCTGTCCTCTGGCTGCGATCCGCATTGTCGAACCGATGGGATCTTCGGATCCATAATATTTGCGGGCAATCTCCTCGGTGATCACGATTGTCATTGGATCTGCGAGCGCAGTGGCAGGATCGCCCTTGGTCATATTTATACTGAAGACATCGAACAGATGCTCCTCTGCAAAAAAGAATAGATTCTCCTCGAAATAGGTGTCTTCATGACTGACTAACATCCCTCCTGTCCCGATGAACCTAACGGCCTGTTCGATCTCCGGAAAATCGTTTTTAAGGAGAGGACCGATGGGAGGCGCCACAAATCCCAGATGGAGGCTGACAGCACCATCTTCGTTGAGCCATCGTCGCGTCACTCTGTAGATGCGGTCGTGATTTTCGTGGAATTTGTCATAGCTCAATTCATCGCGCACGAAGAGAAAGATGAGGATACAGCACGACAATCCGATGGCGAGGCCGAGGATATTTATGGTGGATTGGGTTTTTTGTCTTTTGAGATTTCTGAAAGTCGATTTGAGATAACTCTTCAACATGGTAAACCTCCAGCAGAAAAAGTCGGATACAAAACTCGGGAGAGATTCAAGGACACGAAAGCGATACCAGATGCGGGCTTTGGTTCGGCCTTCACTTATCAAGAGGGCCTCGTAGACCTCGCTCAGATCGCCGGTGAATTCAAGATATTCCGACTGGCTGAGGAGGACTTTCAGAATGAGGCGCAAAATCCAGGGCGGTCGAGAGGGCGAGTTTTTTTTGATTCCAGGTGCGTATTTCGATCCGGTAGGGGATCCGGTTTTCGATCTCGTTTTAGATCTGACTTTTTGTTGAGTTTTGTTAGCCCTCATTTGACTAGCCATCCAAGACGCTATTTTTCAAATTCCAACCGGGTGGAGCCATCCCAGAGCGAGGCATTGACGCGGGCGATTGACTGGAGGGCTTCTCTCCCAACATCTGTGAGCCGGTAGATATATTTGCTCCGGCCACCACGCTCGGAGAGCGGCTGGCTGGCGATCTTTGTGACATAGCCTTTAGCGCTCATCTTCTTCAAGGTCTTGTATATCGCACCAAAAGCCCAGTAAACGCCGATGTCCGCGTAAACCTGCTCGCGGATCGTCACGCCGTAGGCGTTGTCTTTGAGTTTATAAATCGCCAGGAGGATGATTTCTTCTGCCCGGGTCAATATGATCATTTCGCTCTCCTATTTCTGTGCAATTTGCACTCATATATACATACGCAATAGATTTGAAAAGGTTGCTGATAATGTTCTTCCAGATCATGTGCGCATCTGTCGAGTGTATTCTTGGTCAAGCGAAGGGATTTTCCTTGACACGGAATTTTATCTGGACTATAAGTTTCGTTATTAAATTTCTCTTTAGGACTATGGATGACTGTCGCGGAATTTGAAAAAAGAGCAGACATTACAGAGATAGGAATCGAAATTGGGGCTCTTTACTTCAAAGCCGTAGGGATAGGGGCAGATGGATCGGCAATCTGCCATTTCAAAGAAGCGCATAAAGGCAATCCCCCTGAGATTCTGAATCTCTTCTTGAATATCGCCACAGAAAGAAAAATCAAACTTGGCATCTCCAGTAAAGGCACATTGGATCAACAGATGGATAAGCTCGATCCTGTTTCATGTCTTTATACAGCCACGCGATTTCTGTCCCCCACAGCAAGAAACATCCTGGAAGTTGGCGCAAGCCATCTGACTCTTATCAGCCTCGACTCTAAAGGTCAAATTCTCTCTATCAACACGAACTCTCTTTGCGCTTCTGGAACGGGCTCTTTTCTGGATACACAAGCGCAAAGAATGGGTATTGATTACAACACAATGAATAACCTGACTCCTTCGCATAAACCACCATCGATCGCCTCAAGATGCGCTGTCTTTGCAAAGAGCGATCTGGTCTATAGACAGCAGGAGGGATTCGATAAGACGGATATGTGGTCGGGATTGTGCCGTGGACTGGTGGATGGTCTTCTTCATTCCTTGATGAACGGAAAGCCTCTTTCTGGAATGACAATCCTGTGCGGGGGGGTCGCTCTGAACAAGACTTTTTTTTGGTGGCTCAACGAAAGACTGAACGGGAATAAAAAACAATTTGAACTCAGCATCCTCCCTCAACCGGAATACGCCGTCGCCCATGGCGCAGCTCTGCTTGCTTCGAAGAACGATCGGGGAAATATTTCCAGAGATCGATTAACCGCATCCCCTGAAGGGAGGAAAAGCCGTCCTCCCCTCAAACTTATCCGCTCCCGATATCCAAGCTCGAAAGCCCTGCATCGCTCCAAAGATGGAGAGGGCAACGAAATAACTGTGCATCGTCTCCCCGAGGATACTAAAAATCCTAGGGACGTCTATCTTGGTGTCGACATCGGCTCCACAAGCACAAAGCTTGTTCTCATGGATCCGGCGAAACACATCTGGCTGGATGTCTATCGCCGAACAGACGCCGATCCTGTTCTTGCAACAAAAAAGCTTTTTCAAGCCGTGTTGGACACCCAGAAAAAACACGGCTTCAACTTTCGCATCAGAGGAGCAGCCACAACCGGAGGTGGCCGGAAAATCATCGGCAAAGTAATCGGAGCGGATGTCGTCATCAATGAAATTTCTGCCCATGTGAAGGGCGCCATTCAAACAGATCCCTCTGTCGAGACCATTTTTGAAATCGGAGGACAGGATGCGAAGTTCATGTCGGTTAAAGATGGCCATATCGTCGATGCGAATATGAATTATGTCTGCGCGGCAGGGACTGGCTCTTTCGTGGAAGAGCTCACCGCACATCTCGGTTATGAATTGGAAGACATTGGAACGAAGGTTATCGGCGTGGAGCCTCCTTACACCAGCAGCCGCTGTACGGTTTTTATGGAGCAGGATATCGTCAGCCTTCTGCATCGAGGCATAACCCCGCTCGAGGCTGCCGGAGCTGTGATGTACTCGGTCATTGAAAATTACTTGGAAGGAGTTGTTGGCTGGCGGAGTATCAGCGATAAGCGTGTTTTTTTCCAGGGAGCGACGGCCAGAAACCTCGGCCTTGTCGCCGCTATAGAAAACATTCTGGGACTCGAAGTCGTCGTTTCCCCTTACTGTCATGTTATGGGAGCATTCGGCGCGGCCATTGCAGCCATGGAGCAAGCCACTGGCCAGTCATCTCAATTCCGCGGGCTCGATCTTGCTTTAAGGAAAATAAACATCACAAAGGAGGGTTGTTCACTCTGCTCGAACCGATGCCAGATCTCCCGGGCCCTCATCGAGGGCGAACAGACTCGTCCGTGTTGGGGAATGAAATGCGGCAGAGAAAACAGCTCCAAAAAGAAAAGAAGTCCAGAGGAGTATTACGCTTTCCAAAAAGCCAACGCAATGATCGCCGGAACCGCCTCTCCCACAGAAACGCGCAACACAGAATCGACAATTTGCATTCCCAAATTGCTCACAGCTTATTCACTCATTCCTTTCTGGAACGCATTTTTCAACGCATTGGGAATTCAAACCGTCCTGAGTTCTCCACCGGACCGGAAGAGCATCGAGGCAGGGAATGAGTATACGTCTTCGGAATTCTGCCTGCCCATCAAGGCTGCCGTGGGACAGGCCTACACACTTTTGAGCAAGAATAATTCCGAGGCTGTTTTTATCCCCCACATGATAGCCGACTATAAATGGCCTGAGCTCAGCCATACACGTTTCTGTCCCTATGTCGAGACTCTCCCTTCGCTTATCACATCTGCTTTAAAGGACAGAATACCGGCCAATGACCGCATTATCTCTCCTGTCGTAGACTTTCAACTGTCCGACAAAACAATCGCAAAAAGGCTGGTCAAAGCCCTTTCTCCGTACTTTGCTGTCGACGAAAAAACTGTGGAGAAAGCCCTAATCCAGGCACACAACGCCCGAAAAAACGCAGAAAAACAATTGGCAGCGCTTGGCCGTGACGCGTTAGAGAACATTCGAAAATCCAAAAAACCCGCGGTCGTCGTCATAGGACGCCCCTACAATACAATGGAGGGAGCCATCAATCATGACATTCCTCATTATATCGCTGAATGCGGCACAGATGTCATCCCCATGGATTGTCTCCCTTGGAAACCGGAACTGCTCGAAGGAGAGTTTAAAAATCTGTTCTGGGGTTATGGGCAACGCATTCTTTCGGCCCTGATACAGGTCGCCCAAACCGAAGGTCTGTACGCTGTTTATCTTTCCAATTTTGCCTGCGGTCCAGACAGTTTTCTCCTCACATATGCAGAGACGATTATGGGAGAGAAACCTTTTCTCATCATCGAGCTTGACGAGCATGGTTCGAGCGGTGCCTACCAGACACGCGTGGAAGCATTCCTGGATATCCTCGAATCCGATTGGAAAATCAAAAAAAACAGCGTGCACGAGTGTCGAATTCCCCGGCAAGCCCCCTCGAATGGAGATATAAAAGACAGGATGGTCTGGATACCTCCCATGCACCCGGTGGGCTGCCGGCTGTTCGCGGCATCGTTCCGTAGTGAGGGTTTTAATGCCGCAGTTTTACCCCTGGAGGATGAAGCCACTTTTTCTCTGGGTAAAAGATGGACAAGGGGGACAGAATGCCTCCCTGCCCCCTTGACATTAGGAACATTCTTAGCGCAGATGGACAAAGAGCGCCGTTGCGGCGTTCAACCGGAAAAGGAATGTTCCATCTTTCTGCCCACATCCGATGGCCCCTGCCGCTTCGGACAGTACCGAACGCTGGACCGGATCGTTCTCGACAGACTGGGCTTAAACGACCTGCCGATCCTCTCGCCAGGCGCTCATAATGCTTACCACGGCATTGAAACACGTTTGCGTAAAAAACTGTATGAAAGCGTTTTGGCCGGAGATATTCTTTATAAAATGAGATGCCGTGTTCTTCCTTACGAAAAGACCAGGGGCGCCACAGAGGAGACGCTTGAACGACTGACAGATCGAGGAGCGAGACTCATCGAAAACGGAGAAATCGAATGGGATTCTTTCCTCCGTGAGGCCATGCAGGATTTCCAAAAAATCCCCGTGCGGAACGACATTCTCCCTTTGGTCGGAGTAACGGGAGAGATCTATGTGCGCTGCAATGCCTACGCGAACAGCCATGTTGTTGAAACCATCGAGAGCCTTGGCGGAGAAGCATGGCTGTCCCCGATTGCAGAATGGATCCTGTACACTTCCTGGATGGAGCGGTATATGGCTCGCCGAGAAAAAGTGGGGATATGGACATTACTGAAGCTAACAGCAAAATGGGAGTATTTTCATAAAAAAGAGCGCAGTATGTATAAAAAAGTCAGGGCTATGCTGGCAGACCGCGAGGAACCTGAAATAAGGGAAATCATCCATGCCGCTCGCCACATCATCCCCCCTGAATTTGAAGGCGAATCGATTCTGACGCTGGGCCGCTCCATACTCTTCAAACAGGACGGGGCAGACCTTGTCGTCAACTGCGCTCCTTTTGGATGCATGCATGGCAACATAACGAATGCCGTTTTTGAGCATATGAGGGAAGATATCGGTATACCGGTCGTGACTGTTTTTTATGACGGAACAGAGGACAATAACATTCTGGCTTCATACCTTCATGAAGCCAGAGAAAGAAAGAAAAGAAAATAACCATAAATATTCGGGAAAATCACTCCCCGCCGAGCCCTCCTATCGACAGGTTGAGCGCGATAAGCTGTTCTCTCACATCTTTAATCAGGTCCGCCCGGTCTTCGTATTTCAAATCTTTTGTTGCCAGAGGTTGTCCGAACGCAACGCGGATTAAATGAGGCCGCAGCTTGAACGTGTTTTTCGGCATGACGTGACGTGTCCCTTCTATAGCGACCGGAACCACGGGCACTCCTGTCTGAAGGGCGACCACAAAGGTCCCTTTCTTCAGACTCTGAATTTTTCCATTCGGACTTCGTGTTCCTTCAGCGAATGAGACAATATCTGCGCCTTTGCGGATAAGCTCCGAGGCTTTCTCCAGGCTTCTGAAGGCTTTCTGACTCCTTTTCCTGTCGACAAAAATCATTCCCATGGCTCGCATGTACCATCCGAGAAAAGGGACGCTTTTCAGCTCTTTTTTGGCAATAAACCGAATCCCGACCGGTATAGTCCGGAAAGCGACGGCGATGTCGAGAGTAGACTGGTGGTTGAAGATAAAAATATGCGGTTCGGAAAAATCAATTTTGTCGCGGCCTTCGACTTTTACTCTGGATCCTGTAATGAATAGCAGGGGTGGAGCCCATACAGTTCGGGCAAGCCAGAGAGAGGGTGCCTGGCTCCAGGTCAAAAATCGCAGACAAATAGCGATAGTCTGCCAGAGAAAACTCCAGAAAAAAAAGAAAGTCACCTGGCCCATGTTGATTAGCTTCCACATCAATGGTTTCATAAGATATATCCCACTTTTATTTTGCGATAAAGTCAATACAAATAGCTGATAATGCGCTTTATCGTCCGAAAGAGAGAAAGAGAAGACTTATCCAGAGCCCAAAGGCCGTACCTTCTCATTTTATAAATCTTGTTCCGTTTTCCGCACACACCGTTAAAGTGCACGATATAGGCCTTGTGCTGAAGAATTTTCCAGTTATTATACCATTCATGCCCGACCGGGAATAAGTCCGGAGGAAAAACACAGTAGCGCAGGTTTTTGCTCTTTTTAATTCTTCTGTCGAGAAGAGGTTGATCAACCCGGCTGTCTTCCTGGGTCGGAAACAAATGGATATCCTCTTTGGTCGTATCAAAAAGTTCGATGGTCCCGCGGCAGGGTTTGGCATAGAGAAAACCTGAGCACATCATATCCTGTTCTGTTTGAATCAAAAGGTCACATTCCTCTGAAAGAACGTCGCGAATAAAAGTAAAGGGATCCTTCAGCCAGACGATATCGATATCTGTGTACAGAATTTTGTGTCCGAGCCGCAAAACGCTCTGCAGGATTTCGAGCTTATTCAGGACAACATTCTTCCACTCCTGCGACCAAATATTCAGATCCTTCTCCGGAGGATGAAAACGACTCTGGAATAAATAGCTCTCTATCCCCATGTCCTGCAATGCCTCTTGAGTGGAACGATCCAACACAAACACCGACACCTCGTGGTGAGGGCGGGTTTTCTGAATCGTGTCCAAAGTATTCAACAGCATATCCATGTACCCAAAGTTGGCGAAGGCCATTATGACTGTGTTATCGACAAGCTTGGATCCTCGCTGCAAAAACTGTTGCATACCCGGCTGGATCAAAGGGCCCGGATCCGTGCTGTCAGGAGAACTCTGTTTCGATCTCTGTGGCATTTCAAATTCTCTTTAAAAGTATATCCTATGAAGCATTTCCCGCAAGATTCTGGATCTCTGTGAGTCTTTGAGACATCATACGACCTATTTGTCCCCGGTGAAAACGGGCCAGGATGTCCTGACGCGCTTTTTTCCCCAGTTGACGTGCGGCAGACGGATTTTCGACGACATGTCTCATGAGCCTGCGCAGATGGTCCTCAGAGGGATGGGCCCATCGATGATCTGAAGCGAGAGGCATTTTTAAGTTTTTGAAGTGTGGCTGACAAGATACAAGCCGATAATCGATCAAATGCGAATTCGTTGGATTCATGTAATCCAGATGCCCTCCCCATCCTGTCGCGATTGTGGGCAATCCCAGACACATGGCTTCCATAAAAGGACGGCCCCAGCCTTCCCCCCTTGTTGGCAGGACATAGGCATCTGCGGCTCTGTAGAGCCGGGGCATGTCTTCGTGAGAAAGGTGCCTGGTGTAGAAAATAATATTGGAAGGAAGATTCTTGTCTTTATTGTCTTGCCGAATCGAGTGAAAAATTTCGTTTTTGATGTTGGACATGGTCAATTTATCGGGCGACACCTTTAAAATGAGGCTCACATCTTGATCTTCCCGGAATTCCTTCAAGAACGTTTTGAGAAGGATGTCCCACCCTTTTCTCTGACCATTAAATGTTTTCATAGAAGTTCGGTTCAAAACGGCCAAGAAGTTGAATCCCCGTTTCCCGGGTATGGGGAGGGGATCTCTATTCTCCCCATACGTAGCTGTATCGATGGACTCAGGAATGATAAAGATGGGACGCTGTACGCCGGCTTTGAGGTAAACGTCTCGGCAAAATCTGCTGGGAACCCACACTTCATGGAATCGGTTGATAAACTCAACGCAGCGTGAATGGATTCGATCCGTTTCGAACATAAACCTGCCCACGTGATAGACATTTGGGGGGAGCTTGCCTTTACCAATAAAACGCAGGTTGTCGCTCACAGCCTGAAAATAGGATTGAATATTGTCTTCGGTAGCCATAACCTGTGAGATGTAAATGAGAAAGTTATTTTTCGACAAATCCAGATTTATCACGCGGTACCCGTGATAAAGAGCCCTGGACTCCAAAGCTTCTCTATCTCTGGCAGATGCCGAAGTAAGATCCCAGGTGAAAGAACCAAAAGACTTTATTAATCCCTCCAGTGAACGTCCAAGAGGCTTAGAGGAGAGAAGATTCTGACCGCAATCGAGAAACCTGTTCCTGAGCCAGGATGGCTGCTTCCATAGCCTGGAAGTGTAAAGAGTGAAGTAAAAACGCAGACTCTCATAAGGCAACATCCACACATCCACACCCGCCTGCTTCAGAGCCATGACTAAGTCAAGTGTTTCAACGACATAGGATGAATTGCCGAAGAATTGGCTCCCCCAAATAATGGTCACCGGTTTCTGTACTCTAATTGAATTTGCGCTCTCGATGCGGCTATTCGTGCACATAAGCTTTCTATTTTCTAATTCGAATTCGCTTAGTTTCTTTTATACACGTTTTCGAGAGGGATACAAAGCTCTGTTCCATCAAATTTGTCAACAATAACCGTCCGGCCCTTTCTTCCTTCAATACAGATACACATAAACGTCTGATTCTATCGTAATAGTACTGGGTTAACAAGTGCGTGTCCTCGACTCGCACGCCAAGACAATATCTTATTGTTTCACTTGCCTATTTTACACATTTGAAATTAAAATATATGTTTCCTTTGAAAATGCTTTTTTGTGATATCGCTTCCTTTTATTCACCCAAAGGCGGAGGTGTCCTCACATACCATCGCCATAAGCTTAAGGCCTTCGCACAGCAGAATAAACATAAGTATATCTTGATTGCGCCCTCATACAGAAACCAAAGACAAAACACCCCCGGGGGAACCATTTACTGGCTTAAAGGATTCAAATACGACGCGAATTACTACCATCTTTATAATCCTCTAAGTATCAGGAGTATTATCAATGCACATCGTCCGGATTTTCTTGAATTCGGAAGTCCCTATCTCGATTACTGGGCAGGCAGGCTGGCCGTGTTTCAAAGGGAAGTCTTGAAAACAGCGTTCTATCACTGTGATTTTCCAGATACTTACTTGAAACCCTTTCTGAAAAAACGCTTCAAATGGGGGGAACCTTCTCTGGTTAAGCTTGGCTATAAATACGTCAAAAAAATATACAATCAGTTGGATGCGACGTTTGTCGCCTCGCCGACTATAAGCGACAAGCTCACCGGCCTGGGGGTAACAAATCTTCATCTTGTGCCCTTGGGAGTTGACGGGGAGCTTTTTCACCCTGAAAAACGAGATGAACTCTTCAGGAGGGACCTGGGAATCAAAAAGGGCGAAAAAATCCTTCTCTATGTGGGACGCTTCCGCGCCGATAAAGGGGTGCTGCGCCTTTTGGATATTATTCCCCGGCTGTCAGCAATTTCTTCTTTGCACGTCGCTTTTGTCGGGACAGGGCCACTGGAGACACAAATAGCACAACTTTCACTCAGCAATGGACATGTCCATAATCTTGGCTATGTATCTGATAGAGAGCTCCTGGCTAAAATATATGCATCATCAGACATCTTTATAAGCCCTGGATCACAGGAAACTTTTGGCTTGGGGATCATGGAGGCCGTCGCTTCCGGTCTTCCCGTCCTCTCAGCAGCATCCGGAGCCGGAGCAGACATCGTATCCAGGTTTCAATGCGGATTGGTTTTCGACGACTCTAAAAGATCCGATCTCGTCAAAAAGCTCAAACAACTCTTATTGTCTCGTTTTGAAAACAATCTAGAGAGTGCGAGGCAACATCTCGAAACGCATCACAACTGGGATAAAATATTTCAGTCCTATTTCGCTTATCATGAAAAACTCAAAGAAAAAAAAGGGTAAGGCCTTACTCTGCATACATGATGTTACGCCCTTCTTCGACAAAGAGATTTTTGGAATACTCTCTGATCTGAAACGATTTAATCTGGGCAAGATCAATCTTGCTGTGGTTCCCTTTTATCATGAAGGCTCTTCTTTGAATGACCATGCCGCTTTCTGTCAATCCCTCATGAATGACACCGAAGGTTTTCAAGTAGAAATCTTTCTGCACGGACTTTATCACGCGAGGAGGGGAAGCAACCAAAGGCTACCCTTCACAAGCAGGCTAAGGTCGAGACTTCAAAGTGCCGAGGAGGATGAATTTTTTAAGCTCGTTCCGGATGAAGCCGAAAAACGAATCCAACAGGGTCGCTCCATCCTGGAAAAAGCGTTTTCTACCAAGCCAACGGGATTCATACCTCCGGCCTGGGTGTTTGAACAACATGTCTTGTCCACAATCCAAAGACTTAAAATACCCTATACAGAAAACCACTCCTTCATTTTTTTGACAAAAGACGACAGGAGAGTATTTTCTCCGGTCGTTTCCTTCTCCACAAGAAACAAAACCCGTGAAATTCTTTCCCTGGGCTGGGCCTATTTAATGAGAAATTTGCCCCTCAGGAGGGCAATTATGCGGTTCGCCATCCATCCTAAGGACTACAGGTCAAGAGTTGTCAAACGCACGGTCATAAAAACTCTAAAAAAACTGGATCAAAAGTACGAATGGACGCTTTATCAGGATTTATTTCCGTGAAAGCGGAATGATTCATTAAAGCAGTCATCGATGCAGTCCTGTCTCTCGAATTCGAGATATTTTTCAGACAAGAACGGTCGTCAGGTCGGTCTTTGCACCTGTTGAAGAAAAGTCCTGTTGTAGGAAAACCATTCCTTGATTTCGCTGTGGTCGATGGCACCGTTATTTATCGATTTTAGATACAATCGCAGCAGACGGGAATACACTGTATTCGGGTTGTTGTTAATACAAACATCCAGATGGGCGTTGTTCCGTATTGCATTTCGGAATTGGGGATGGTTGAAGACTTCAAAAAACCTCCTGGCAAACTTGTCTTCATCATGATCTTTGACTAATATCCCCGTTTTTTTGTCTTCGATTTGCATTCTTATTCCGGCATTATCATCGAGCGCAATGACAGGAAGTTTTGAATACTTCGCTTCACAGACAACATTGCCAAAGGTTTCGGATAGGGAAGCATAGAGGAAATAATCCGCCTGTCCAAGCAAGCCTGGGACGGCCTCAAAATCGACTCTTCCCAGAAAGTGAATATTCGGGCATTCGTAATCGCTGGCAAGAATCCTGAGGCGATCCTCGAGTGGACCGTGGCCTCCTATGAAAAAATGAAGCGACTTGTTTTGAGGATAGATATATTGAGCAAAAGCTCTTATAAGAAATTCGACATTTTTTGTCGTGCACAACCGGCTTAGAGTCAGCAGCCGGTTCCCTCGGGGAATATGATATTTCTGAAAAATCTCTGAGTCTTCCGAAGCTTTTGAAAATCTCTCTGTATCCATGGGGCGGATAAACGTAAAGACTTTGCTTTGATCGATAGTGTAAAAATCTTGAGTAAGAATCTTCCTCATGCCATCGCTGAGAACGAATGTCCCCTCGATCCTGTTGGACATTTTGTTCATCATCCTCTTCCCCAGCCGGAAACAAAATTTTTTAATAAGATTGTCTTTGGGGAAGAGGATGGGAGAATACATCGGGATGTTCGCTGTTAACACGTTAAACATCGGGGCTCCCGTCTGCCTTTTTATCCGAAATCCGAGATGAAGCAGAAACGGATTTATGGTCTCGGCGTGAATAAGGTCCACGTCCCACTTTTTAAACCATA
>JASFPP010000093.1:0-14354 GCA_050115915.1 Candidatus Aminicenantota bacterium | reverse complement strand
AAAAGGGCGTGAAACATGGGAATAGACATATGGTATTCCTTTTTTCGGCGATAGCCCTGTTTATTCTTCTGATTGCTTGCGTGAATTTTATCAATTTGACGACCGCACGGTCATCAGTCAGGGGTAAAGAGATCAGCATCCGTAAGGTTGTCGGGGCTGACCGGAAAAATCTCATATGGCAATTTATGGGAGAAACCTTCCTTATATCTCTGATGGCTTTGAGTGTCTCTATGGTCCTGGTTCGTTTTCTCCTTCCGAGATTCAATCTTCTTGTGGGCGAATATTTGACCCTGGATTTGTTTAAGGGAGAGCTACTGCTGGGAATATTGGCAATATTTATCGTGGCAGGTTTTTTTGCTGGGGCGTATCCGTCGTTCCATTTATCCTCTTTGGTACCTAATGAGACGCTAAAGAGCCACTTTAAGGGCGGGATCAAGACATCGCCCTTCCGGAAAGTGCTGATCGTCTTTCAATTCAGCATAACTATCTTCCTGATCGGCGGGACATTGATCGTCTTTCGGCAGATCGATTTTATGATGAATACAGACCTTGGGTTCAATCAGGAACAAATTTTAATTGTGCCGCTCAAAGGAGATCTTTTGGGACAGAAGAAGAAGCCATTCAAACAGCGACTGTTGCAAAATCCTGATATCCTCAAGGTCACCTTTGCCAGTCAGGAGCCGGGGGACATCACCAACACAAATACTTGGGCTGTGAGAGGAAAGCGTAAATCCATGAAGATCCTCAACACGGATCCCGACTATGTGGATGTGATGGAGCTTGAGATCTTGGCGGGGAGAAATCTCTCGTGGCATTTAACGACGGATAAGGCCACAAAATACATTATCAACGAGGCTGCTGCCAAGTATTTAGGACTTGAAGCGCCGGTTGGGGAGTGGGTCGGTGCAAATCATGGCAAGAGCGAGATCATAGGCGTCGTGAAGGACTATCATTTTAACTCCCTGCATAACGCCATTATTCCAATGGCGATCGCTTGGTATGAGCGTTGGGCGGATATTGCGCATATCCAGATCTCCGGTCGCAACCTCCACCGGTGTATTTCCCAAATCGAGACGACTTGGTCGGAGATGTGCCCGGACTTTCTTCTGGACTATGAATTTCTGGATGAGTCATTCGCCGCTCGATATTACAAGGAAAAAAGATTGGCGGATATACTAAAAATCTTTGTTTTTCTGTCAGTCATTCTTTCATGTCTGGGGCTTTTTGGCCTTTCGGCCTTCATTGCTGAGAGAAGGACAAAAGAGATTGGAATACGAAAGATCCTGGGATCATCCGTTCTGGGCATCGTATTTCTCTTGAGTAAAGATTTTTCGAGGTGGATACTCTTTGCCAATTTTTTTGCCTGGCCGATGGCGTACTTTATGGGAAGAATTTGGCTCCAAAATTACCCGTTCCGGACGAATATTAGCTTCTGGATATTTCTCATCGCAACAGGGATAGCTTTGGGTGTCGCCTTGCTTACCATAAGCTATCACTCCCTACGCGCCGCCACCACCAATCCCGTCCACTCCCTCCGCTACGAATAAAATGGTAAAGAAAATGGGGGCGGGGCACGTCATCTATTTGAAAATAATAAAGATAAGGTAGAAAAACTGGTAATTTTGGTACCAAAATGGCTTGTCTAAGACCGATTTAAGCCCTAAAAACTGATTTAGATATAAATAAATCAACAAGTTCCTGAGGCCCGTCCCCATTAACCAGTCATGAGACCCATCCCCATTAACCAATAGATTAATATGAACTTTTTGTGAAAATGTGCGTATATATAATTAGTATCAATTATTGAGAGATATGCCTAAATGATGGCGGGAGATAGCGATGAAACTTTTATCCCGGGCTGAAGAGATCATTCTGCTGACAATACTAAAACTCGAGGAAGATGCCTATGGCGTTGCCATCAGGGATCACCTCAAGAAAGAAACAGGGACGGAATGGTCCTTTGGCTCGATCTATATGCCCCTCAACAGATTGACAAACAAAGGATATGTGACCAAAAGATATGGCGACCCCATTCCAGAGCGGGGCGGGCGCAGAAAATGCATTTATGAAGTAACGGATACGGGAATAGCCGCTCTCAGAGATCTCCAGAGAATTCAGGAATCTGTGTGGTCGGGGATGAATGACCTTTTTTCCAGCTGGAAAATTAAACATGGAAGATAGCAAAATCAAACGGCCGAAAATCGCCAAATTTCTGCTCAAACACCTGTTGCGTCCCTATGAATATGAAGAAAAGCTCGGTGATTTCGACGAAGTTTTCCTGCGGGAAACATGGGAAAAAGGTGCTTGGAGGGCCAGGACCTGGTTCTGGAGACAGGTGCTCTTTGCCTTACCTGCATTTCTTCCGAATCTATTGTATTGGAGCGTTGTCATGTTTAAAAATTACATGAAAATTGCACTCAGAAGTCTTCAAAGACAAAAATTAAACAGTTTCTTAAACACAATCGGCTTAGCGGTTGGCATCGCCTGCAGTCTTCTCATCATACTCCATGTCAAACACGAGCTCAGCTATGACCGCTATTTTTCTAAATCCGACCGGATCTACCGGTTGATCGATGCAGATTCGCCGACAGCCAAAAAATGGGCGTGCACATCACCGGTCGTAGGACTCCTGATCCAGGATGATATTCCGGAGATCGAACAGGTCACACGCTTTTGGTACATGCAAGACCTTGTGGTGAGCCATATCCCGCAAAAAGGCGATGCGAAAAACTTCGATGAGACTGGCGGATTCTTCACCGACCCGGCGACGATCTCCATGTTCGACCTGAATTTTCTCCAGGGTGATCCTCAAAAAGCCCTTAAAGATGTGGATTCGGTCATCGTCACTTCCAGCATGGCCAGGAAATACTTCGGCTCGGAAGATCCTATGGGAAAAACTCTCATTACCGATTTCCCAAAACCCTGGAAAGTCACAGGCGTTATCAAGGATCTTCCCTCGAACACGCATTTCCGTTTCGATTTTTTGGTCTCCATGTCGACGATGTACAAGTATGTGAGTAGAGGGCCGATGACATCGCGAGGATGGAACGCTTTTTACACGTATATCGTGATCGATCCCAACCACACGCGCGATACTGTGGAAGCCAAAATGCCCGAGTTCATCGCCAACTTCGACAGAGAAGAGGGACCAAACGAGCGTGAACACAGCACTCGGCACATGTCTCTGCAACCCATCACCGATATCCACCTCCACTCCCAGATGGAGAAGGAATTCGGCCCCAACAGCAACATTGCCTATGTCTATATTTTCACTGCGATCGCCTTTTTTATCCTTTTGATCGCCGGTGTCAATTTTGTCAACATCACGACCGCTTATGCCTTCAAACGGATGAAAGAGGTGGGTATCCGGAAGGTTGTCGGTGCACACAAACGTCAGTTGGTCAAGCAGTTTTTGGGTGAATCGATGCTGATGGCCATAATCTCCGGCCTGCTGGCTGCACTTCTTTTGAGGACAGTGCTTCCTTTCTACACTCAGCTCTCCGGGAAGAGCATGCGCTTTGCTCAGATTCTCGTCCCTGAAAATTTTGTCCTTTTACTGGCGATCGTTTTTTTTCTGGGATTACTCGCTGGCCTCTATCCATCCTTTTCCCTGGCAGGTTTCAAGCCCGTTGATTCGATCAGAGGTGCGAAGGACCCTAAATCCTATGCAGCCCGAATCCGTAAAGGTTTGGTGGTCTTCCAGTTCGTGATTTCTGTATTTATGATCTTCAGTACAGTCACCATCTATAAACAGATGAAATATTTTCGCGAAAAAGACCTGGGATTCGACAAAGATCAGATCGTGGCTGTCAAACTCTACGGCGACTTGAGGAGGACATTTATCAGGAGCGGAAAAACAGTCAAAGCCGAGCTGATGCAGCATCCGGCAATTTCGAGCATTGGCGCTGTCTCCAAGCTCCCGGGCGAGCGATGCGGGTACGAAATGTTCAGACCCGAAGGAACACCTGATGACCAAAATCTCCCCAACCTGAGATATGTGAGGGTGGACGAGGATTATATCGAAACGCTCGGTCTCACACTCAAAGAGGGCCGGAGTTTTAAAGGAATGTCCCCGAAGGAAGAGGGCTTCATCATCAATGAGGCCGCGGTGAGAACCCTAAATCTCAAGGATCCTGTCGGGAAAAGAGCCCGGCGTGAGAGTGAAAAAGGCGTCGAGATCCTGGGAGTTCTCAAGGACTACAACTATGCATCGTTGCACAGCAACATCGACCCTCTAGTCCTCGAGTTCAGTCCCCCTCGAGCTCAACATATGCTTGTGAAGATCCAGGGCGGGAACATCCCGGAGGCGATGGAGTACATGAAGACAAAACTCGATGAGATCGTCCCGGGTCATCCGTTGATCTATACCTTTGTGGACGAATTTCTGAACACGTTGTACCACTCCGAAGAAGTTGTAAGCAATATTTTCAAGTATTTCTCGCTGCTGGCGATTCTTATCGCCTGCATGGGCTTGTTCGGATTGTCCGTCTATTCGGCAGAACTCCGGGTTAAAGAGATTGGCGTACGCAAAGTTTTGGGTGCCACTATTCCGAATATCATCCTTCTACTGTCAAAAGAATTTACAAAATGGGTGTTTGTGGCCTGTGTAATCGCCCTCCCCATCGCCTATTACGCCATGAGCCGATGGCTCGAAAATTTTGCCTACCGGACGAGTATCAGCCTGGGGGTTTTTATCCTTTCTGCCCTGATCGCAGCGCTGATCGCTGTCTTCACAGTCAGCTACCAGTCCATAAAAGCCGCCCTCTCCAACCCCGTTGACTCTTTAAGGTATGAATAAATGAATAAATAGGGGTCAGGCACCTATTTCCAGGGGTGGGGAAAAAGTGGACCTGGCACCTATTTCTAGACTTTCCCTAATTTTTGAAATTTATATCTCGACTGGATTCGTGTTAGAGATGCCGTTTTGCTATGGGATGAAAATGAGCCTTCTAAGAGAATTTTTCCCCCTCGAGTGCCATCAATTGTCTCTTTTTGGCTACAATATTACATTGAATATATGGATATGAAAATTTGGCACGGAGATTGCATAAAACAATATCTAAATTATGGAAAGAACAAAAAAGGATTAAATACGTTAAATAGAATGAGGTTAATTCGATAAGTGTTATGAAAAAAATTACTGGGATGAGGAGGAGAGAATGAAAAAGATCGCGACAATTTTCAGTTTCCTTTGCCTATTGCTTTTGGGTGTCTGCATCGATGATGTGCTGGCGAACTCAAAAAAGAATTTACCCGCTGATAATTATTTGACATTCTCTTTTGTTATTCATCCTGTGAACGTGGGATATAAACGTCAGGTGGCTCGCAGCTTTTATTTCACCGGGAATGTTGATTACGAGGGGTCCAATGGGGATCTTTGCTTCCAGGCTGGAGGCGCATACATGATTCCGAGCAAATTTTGGATATTCTGGTTATATGGGGGAGGAGGGTGGCAGTTCTCCAGGAATTACGGATATCAATTCCCCTATTTGATGCTGGGCAGCAGGTTTTGGATCTTTTCTTGGGAAGCCGTCTATCCCCTGCAGAGGGGGGAAGATCCGAACTACAGGTTCGGTTTTACGATCGCATTTTAAGCTGTTTTAAGGTAGCTTTTCTATGAAAACTCGATTCGCTGACGGTTCAACGTCCGCTTAAACTTCCGCTTATACGATGGCATCTGCATAGCGTTCCTCTTGAAAGTATATTCCGGCCTCCTCCAAGTGGTTCGACGTCATGATGGCCGGTACGTTTGCATCGGGCAGCTCGGCGGGAGTTTCCGCCCGTTTCAGCTTGAAGTTCACTTTAAGGTTCGAGTATGTCTGACTGATCTCAACCCTCTCTATCTCTGGAAAGTAGCCATCGGCCTTTGCTGTCACTATGACATCCCCACCCGACACATTATTCATTCTCCAGATACCTTTTTCGTTTGTCTTGACCGATTTTATGAACGTGTTTATTTTTTTGCAACTTTTTTCTGTGCCAGGAGTATTAACAAGTAGAATATGTTTCAAGTTTTATGAAAGAAATCATCTGAATGAGGTCGACAATGACAGGATTAACACGCAAAGAAGAATTGATACTACTTTCCATATTAAATCTCAAGCAGAATGCCTATCTCGTCGCCATAACAGACCACTTGTCCAAGATAATGGGTAAAAGAGTCACCATAACATCCGTTCATCTGCCCCTAAACCGCCTGGAAAGGCGTGGGCTTGTCGAATCAGAACTGGGAGAGGCAACCGCTGTAAGAGGGGGGCGAAGGAAGCGAATCTACACGATCACAAAAACGGGCTTCGCAGAACTGCGTGAATACAAAAGGATCCACGATGCCCTTTGGGCCAAATATCCGAAGACGCCTCCTCAAAAGGAGAATTTCTGATGCCCCCCAAAAAACACCCCCCGCGAATTCTGGAGTTTCTTCTTCAGCTGCTGAGTTCTGCCCCTCACGACGAGGCCTTACCTGGGGACTTCGCCGAGATATTCGACAGAATTCTAAAAGAGAAGGGCAGAGCGAAGGCTTACTTGTGGTATCTCTTTCACGTTTTAAAGCTGATACCCTCATATATCGAAAACATACTTTATTGGAGTGTCGGTATGATGCGGAGCTACACGAAGATCGCATTCAGGAATTTTTTGAGACACAAGGGATTTTCTCTGATTAATATCTCGGGCCTGGCGCTTGGCCTTGCTTGTGCTATTGTTATCCTCCTCTGGATGCAGCACGAGTTGAATTATGACGCATTTCACGCCAAAGCAGGCAGAATCTACAGGATCCTCTTGAATTATGGAGACAAAGATGCCTTTGGACCCCATGGCCCTGGGGCTCTTGGCCCGGCTCTGAAGCAAGATTATCCAGAGATTATCGATTCCGCCCGTTTCTTCTTCGTAAACAAAAATCCTCTCCGCTATAAGGACAAAGTCTTGAATGGTTCCCTTTGCGGTACAGACCCCTCTTTTACTCAACTTTTCACTTTTCCTTTTGTAATGGGAGATCCCAAAAAAGCCCTGCTCAATCCGGGATCGATCGTCCTCACAGAGACGATGGCACAAAATATTTTCGGCTCAGAAGATCCTCTCGGTAAAACCTTGGGCTTCGAGTGGTGGGGCCAATGGCACGATTTCACGGTTACGGGAGTCGTTGAGGATGCTCCCACAAATTCACACATCCAATTTGATTATCTGTTGCCCTTTGATTTTGTCACTCTTTCGGGTATGGACAATGTGAGCTGGGACGCTATTGCCTACCATACATATGTCCTGTTGAATGAGAATGTGGATGAGCGGGCATTGGGCCATAAAATCGCCGGTATCTTGAAGAGGCATCTGCCCGAATCTCTCTACACGATCCATCTTGAACCCCTCAGGCGTATTCATCTCTATAATTATGGAGGGGGAGGCCCCATTACCTATGTCTATCTCTTTGGGGTCATTGGATTGTTCATCCTGGGGATTGCTTGCTTCAATTTCATGAATCTCTCTACGGCTCGATCAGCGGAAAGGGCTTTGGAAGTGGGGATGCGCAAAGTTGTAGGATCGAACCGCTCCCAATTGATCGCTCAATTTTTGAGTGAATCTGTGGTGATGGCTTTGGCTGCTCTCTTTTTTGCTGGAGTTATTGTCAAAGCTGTATTGCCATCCATCGGCAAAATTACGGAGACCCGATTGGAATTGACTATCTTTGGACCTCAAATGCTTGTCTTTGTTGGTATTGCCCTTCTGACGGGCCTTTTTTCCGGAAGCTATCCTGCCCTCTATCTGTCGAAACTTGTTCCTGTAAGGGCTTTAAAAGGGTCGTATGTGACAGGGGGACGAAGTTTCTCGATGCGCAGATACCTCGTGATCGCTCAGTTCATGATTTCCATCCTCCTTATTTTCGCCACGGTCATCGTGTATGAACAACTCATTTATATGAGAAACAAGGACCTGGGTTTTGAGAAGGAGCATATTGTCAGTTTTGAGCTCAGGGGGGGAGTGCGGCAAAACTACTGGGCTATAAACCGTGAGCTGCAAAAAAATTCGCATATTGTGGCTATCTGTGCCACAAACGGTTCATTCTTCAGAAGGTTCGCCACGGACAAGGCTGTTTGGCAGGGTAAAAAAGAAGATGAAAGACTGCTGATGGCCATCCACTCTGTCGATTTTGATTATGCCGATGTGTTTGATATCCAGGTAGTCCAGGGGAGATATTTCTCTGAAGAGTTTTCTACGGATATCTCTGAGGGCATCATCGTGAATGAGACGGCTCTAGAGATGATGGGCCTCGAAGAACCGATCGGAAAACAGTTTTTTTGTCCGATGCCCTTCAATATGAGTAAGGACGGAAAAATTATCGGCGTGGTCAAGGATTTCCATTTTCGTTCGCTTCACAAAAAGATAGAGCCGCTCATACTTGCCATCGCTCCAGGGTGGTATACGGACATGTATGTAAAAATGAGGAGCCAGGATCTGCCCGCAACCCTCGCTCATATAGAGAGGACATTCCGGACATTGGCACCTGATTTCGCCTTTGAATTCAGTTTCCTGGATGAAGATATTGACGGCCTCTATAAGACGGAAATGCGTTTGGGTTCGCTGATCAAATATGGGGCTGTGATCGCTATTTTCATTGCATGTCTCGGGCTTTTTGGATTGGCGGCCTTCACGGCTGAACAGAAAACCAAGGAGATCGGCATTCGTAAGGTCCTGGGAGCTTCTGTGTCGAACATAGCTGTTCTGCTAACTAAAGAGTTTACCGTGTGGGTATTGGTCGCCAATGGTATTGCTTGGCCTGTGGGTTATTTTATCATGAGAAAGTGGCTGGAGAACTTCGCCTACAGAATCGATATTCCTGTGCGGGCGTTTGTGTTATCCGGGCTTCTTGTGTTTGGGCTTTCCCTCTTGACCGTATGCCACAAGGCTATCAAAGCCGCCCTGGCCAATCCCATCAGCTCACTCCGTTATGAGTAATATGCCAGATACATCCTGGGATGTAGTAGCGGTTCGCCCGTGGCAATCTATCTCTCCTTTGTTGGTGTTGTTTTTTTAGAAAGACGATTTTGCGGCCAAAAACTCTCATTTAAGACTGATTTTTCGGCAAAAAAAAGTCATAACTCCAAATGAATCAATATGTTCTTGTGGCCTATCCCCAGTTGTGGTAAAAGGATAGGGATGTCGAAAGAAATACCGAAGCGGTTTGAGCATGCGTTGTACGAGGAGGCGGTCTATCGTCGCTGGATGGAGGCCGATGCTTTCGCCGCCATCCCTGACGACAGAGAGAATACCTATGTGATCATGATGCCGCTTCCCAACGTGACAGGTGCCCTTCACATGGGGCATGCCATGGACAATGTGATGCAAGACCTCTTGATCCGTTGGCACCGAATGATGGGCGATAACACCCTCTGGATGCCCGGTACCGATCACGCAGGCATCGCCACCCAGGCCGTCGTCGAAAAACGCCTCTTCGAGCTCGAAGGGAAAACCCGCCAGGATATCGGCCGCAAAGCCCTCGTCGGAAAGATCTGGGCCTGGAAGGACGAATACCAACAGCGCATCATCAAGCAGCTCCAGAGCATGGGCTGCTCCTCCGATTGGCAGAGGGCTCGCTTCACCATGGATGCGGTTTGCACGCGCGCCGTCCGTGAGGCTTTTTTTCGCCTCTTCCGCCACGGCCTCATCTATCATGGCGACCGCCTCGTCAACTGGGATGCCCAGCTCCAAACCGCCGTCTCTGACGATGAGATCATCTATGAGACGATCCAGGGCCATTTCTGGCACATGCGTTATCCTGTTATCGATCCCGAACCCGGCGAGCCACACCATGTCGTCGTTGCCACAACCCGCCCCGAAACAATGCTCGGCGATACTGCGGTCGCTTGCCATCCCGATCCATCAAACGAACTCGACCGGCAGAGCCGCCTTCTCCAGGATAGGATCAAAACAGCCCCCAAAAAAGAAAAACCCCTGCTGGAAGAGGCTCTCGAAGGTATTGAAGAGCGCAAAAAAAGCCTCCTGCCCCATCTTCTTAAACTCAAAGAAATGGCGGAACAGGGGAAGAAAATATTCCTTCCCCTTGTCGAGCGTGAAATCCCCCTTATTCTGGACGAGTGGGCCAAACCCGAGCTCGGCTCGGGATGCGTGAAGATAACCCCTGGACACGACCCCAATGACTACGATGTCTGGACACGGCATCGCTCCGCAATCGGTATCATCAACATCCTGAATCCCGATGGCACCCTCAACGCGAATGCGGGCCCTTATGCTGGACTCGATCGCTTCGCAGCGCGCGACAGAGTCGTCGCCGACCTCGAATCCCAAGGCCTCATGGACGCAGTCGAAGACCGGGAGATCGAGATCGGACATTCCGACCGTTCCAAAACGCCCATCGAACCCTACCTCTCCAAACAGTGGTTCATCAAAATGGGAGATGTGGAGGGGGGTGTTTACTGTGGTTCAGGAACCCAAAAAGATTTTTACGCGCAGGGCCTCGCCCAAGCCGCCATCGATGCCATCGGCCGCGAATACGAATCGCCCTCGGGCCTGCGCCTGACTTTTTACCCCGATCACGCCCGTTACGGTGGCACCTACAGGAGCTGGCTCTCGGAAAAACGCGATTGGTGCATCAGCCGCCAGCTCTGGTGGGGACATCGCATTCCCATCTGGCTCGGCAATTTCCCCGCCACTGCATTAACCAATGTGATCAATAGTCTCCCCGATATAAAATCCGATGAAACAAATGAAGAGCTCTGGGCCTGGATCTCCGACCACGAAGGTCATCTTCACGCCCTTGATAAACAAAAACTCGATGACCTGGACCCATCCGCCCATTACGACCTCCTCGTCTGCCTCAGAAATGAAGCGGCCGAGTCCAAGTACGCCTCCCGCCTTGAAGCCATCGGCCTCAACCAAGATCCCGACGTTCTCGACACCTGGTTCAGCTCCGCCCTCTGGCCCTTCTCCACACTCGGCTGGCCTGATCCTGAAACCGCATCCATCGATAAGGGACAGAGGTTACTTGGAACTGTCGATGACCGTCATAAAGACAGCCTCAGCACCTATTATCCCGGAAGCTGCCTCGTCACTGCTCGCGACATCATCACACTCTGGGTCGCCCGGATGCAGGTGATGGGCCTTTTCCTCCTGGGGGATGTTCCCTTCACGGATTGTTTTATCCATGCCAACATCCAGGACGGCAAAGGCGAACGCATGAGCAAAAGTAAGGGAAACGGCATCGATCCCGAGGACATCATCGAAAAATACGGTGCCGATGCCATGCGATACGTCCTCTGCGACATGCAGACCGGAACCCAGGATATCCGCCTTCCCGTCCAGGCCATCTCTCCCTTCACCGGAAACCTGGTGGACCTCGCCACAGCCAAACACGGCCAGACCATCTTTACCTACATATGCCCGGAAACGCACAAAGAATTCGATGTTCTGGGCACCATGTCCGACTTGCCCATGGCCAAGATCATCAGCGAACGTTTCGATGTAGGACGGGCTTTTTGCACAAAGCTCTGGAATGCCGCCCGATTTGCGCTCATCAATTTGGGGGAGCACACGTTCTCGCCCCTCTCAATCGTGGATCTCCAGGCGGAGGACCTCTGGATCCTCTCTCGCCTGTCCAAGGTGATCGCCAAAGTCACAGAACAGCTCTACGCCTACAATCCTTCCGCTGCGATCGGAGCGGCAAGGGAATTCTTCTGGTCGGAGCTCTGCGATTGGTATCTGGAATTCATCAAGCCCCGCTTCAAGGACGAACACTCTGCGCCGATAGCCCGTTCTGTTCTCTCTCTCGCAATCGACCAGGTGCTCCGTCTCTTCCATCCTTTTGTCCCCTTCATAACCGAGGTGCTTTGGGAGCGCCTCCATCTCCAGTGTCCGACCCGCGGCCTGGAGCAGCCGATCGACGCGTCCGATCTCTTGATCTCAGCAGACTGGCCCAAGCCTCAACCGCAGTGGATCGACGATCGGATCGAAGCCGACTTCGCCCTCATCCAGGAGGTCATACGCTCCATCCGCGACCTCCGCTCTCGCTATCAAATCCCTCCCAGCAAAAGCGTCGATGCCCAGATCAAGGCTGATGGCGAGAGCGCAAAAGTCATCGGACGACTCAAAAACCTCATGCTCCATCTGGGAGGGATTAGTTCCCTCGATGTTTCCCCTGACGCCGAGCGCCCGCCAACAGCTGCCACCCAGGTGGTCGGCGACCTGGAAGTCTATCTCATTGGCGTTATCGATCCCGCCCAGGAAAGAGAGCGGCTGAAAAAACAGAGGAATAAACTTCTCGCAGATGCCACTAAAGCCGAGTCCAATCTCCAAAACGAAAAGTTCTTAAGCCGCGCCCCCTCCCATGTGGTGGATGCGGAAAAGAAAAAGCTCAAAGACCTCCGCGCTCAGATCGATCTTATCGATAAGAATCTGGAGGCATTGGACAAATCTGCGGTTCCCCTTGATCAATAAAAAAAAGGGGGAATCCACTCCAGGATGAATTCCCCGATCTTTGGACCTAATATATGAACTTTCGTCGATTATTGGTTCTTCAGACCCAAGTTCTGATTTTAGCTCTGATACTTTAAGCGCTCTATTTTTTTCCGAAAGTGATCTTGATTCCCAAGCGGAAGACTACGCCTGAATAATTGACTTCGGCCTTTCTCACGTTTCTGTAGCTACTTCCTGTTGGTTCGTCCTCTGCGATCTCAACGCTTTTGTACCACTTACGTGTCGTGTAATCATACTCTTCGGCGTAGAACCACTCCGTCGATATGGACTCCGAAGCTCCCAGGAAATCTCTGTATTTATTGCGTCCTTCCCAATTTTTCAGGTTGGAGACCCTTCCGTTCATTTCAAAGAATAGGGCTACACTCTCCGACAGGCCGAACTCGAAGCCAGCGCCGCCTTGAAAGCCAAAAGCATTGCTCGTTGCATCGCCGTCATCCTCTTGCCATGCCGGCGGTAGTCCGAACATACTCTGTTCCTGCCTTACAAAGTACTTTGCTTTTCCGATGTAAT
This sequence comes from Candidatus Aminicenantota bacterium, assembly GCA_050115915.1. GTDB lineage: Bacteria > Acidobacteriota > Aminicenantia > Aminicenantales > Aminicenantaceae > WTAW01. Next base: position 1,364 of record JASFPP010000093.1, on the reverse strand, counting down.
ATCCGATGCCCCCTTTTAAATAGAGCTTTGTCTTTTCACCCAGGGGTATGTTGTAATAGCCGTTGAGTGTGATGGGGATAGCCGTAAATCGTGTCTTCACGCGAACAAGAGTGCTGACGCTATACTCGGATATATCAGAAGTGCTGTCACCTGTTCTCACCATGTAACCGACACCGATCCCTAAGGCAAAATTTTTTGGGAGTTCGAGGATAAATTCCCCTTCAAAACCAGGTCCGAAGTTCAATTCATCGAGCTGTCCAACTACATCTCCTCCAGTAATAAGCCCTACTGTGTTGTTAATCATGATATTAAAATCTCGGAAGAAATCATTGATATCGCTCCCGTTCCATGAGCCTGCGCCACCGCCCAATTTAAGGGTGAAGCCTTGGATGGCACTTGCGGCATAATTCATGGATGTGAGGCCCAGGAAAAAAAGTAACACAAGGCCGAATAACACCAGATTTTTTGTTTGAGTCCTCATTGGATTCTCCTTGGAATGAATTCTCTTTGGTTTCATCTTAATCCATTGATTTAACACATGACGATACATCACATGTCACGTTAAAATTATATAAATGCAAATTTTTCCTCATCTTTCTTGAATATGGTTTTTGTGGGTTGCCATAAGCAGCCATTTAAAACAACAAATTCACCCCGAATTTCACCTCTTGGGGTGATTGTGTTGTTAGAGATTTTGTGAGATTTTAGGAGTGCTTGTTGTGCTGGCTGGGCAAGCCTCACCCACACCATAACCCCTTTTGCTTATTTTCCCCCTAACAGCCAGCCACCGCCCTCCTTCTACCCAAAAAAAATAGGGGTCAGGCACCTATTTCCAGGGGTGGAGAAAAAGTGGACCTGGCACCTATTTTGTTACGGTCTCCTAAAGGTAAGAGAGAAAGAATTCTCTCAGAGTCACCATTTGCCTATTAAAATTGATCATCTAAGGCCGAAAAAGTACCTGATTTTTAAGTTAACTTTATTATTTTCAATAGGTTTCTGTGGCCCAACCCCATTTTTTCTGTGGCTCGACCCCTTTTTCTTATAGATAGAATGCTGGCTGTGAGGATTAAGCCAGGGTTTGGTTGCTCAGGAGGGACCTTACTCAGCCAGCAAAGTAAGGTCATCAATTTAGTCGCATGGCAAGTGTTAAAATGGAATATTGGGATTTAAAAAAAGACAAAAAAAAACGCTGGCTGTTAAGGAATCCCACATAAGCCGAGATGCAAGATTCAGTGTCTGCTGGCGCCCTGCCCAGCCAGCTCAACAAGGCATTATCATTCTGCCCGAGAAATTTTTCAATAGAAATCGCCTCTAGGGGTGATTTAAGGGGTGATTTTTTCCGAAACGGAATTCACTTCATAAGA
>JASFPP010000092.1:0-14360 GCA_050115915.1 Candidatus Aminicenantota bacterium | reverse complement strand
TTTCAGCTTCCGATTTATAAACAAGCCTCTCTTCGTACTCTGCCATGTTTTTAATGCGTAATATTCTGCTTAATCGATTTGAGTTTTTGATCAGATTTTCGTTGTTAATTCGGATAGTTTTGAAAAGCCTGACAGCATCGCTATGATTTTCTCCGGCGTGTCGTTTTCCTAGGAAATAAATACACATCGAGTCACATGCTGAGATACAAGCATGTACCGCACATATTGTAGCGGCGTTCCAATCTGCATTTTTTAGACTCTCATTCGCTGCAATACAACATTCTTCGGCACGCTTTAAATAGTTCCGATACAATGATTTATTGACTTTTCTCGCTTTAAGTTCAGCTATCATTTCTCAAGAGGATAGAGCTGAATCCCTGACTGGATATTTCTAATCAGGTTCAGATGCTTTTTTTGTTTCATGTCCCGTTCGGTGAGGACATACGGGGATAAAACATTGCCATATCTGTCGAGACAAATCTGAGTCAGTTTTTCAATATGAGGTTCGATCGTGTCTTTTTGCTTTTGGCCCTTTATCAAAAAGAACAAATCGATATCGCTGGTGAAATTTTCTGACCCTTTTGCGACAGAGCCAAATAATATGATTTTTTTGATCATTTCGAGGGGCAGATTTTGCAGCAGTGTCTTTTTTAAGTCTTCAATGGGTGCCAAAGTTCTATCTATCGCTTTGATAATTTTCGATAAAGTTGCATACACATAGCTCTTTCGATTGACTGTCCATATGTAGGTTCTTCCGACAACTGTGTTGTGAACAAAATTTGCTTCAGCTAATTCTCTCATGGTCCTGTTGACACTCATATGAGAGACGTTTAAAACTGATGCAATTTCTCGTTCGCTCATGGACGCCGTATGGTTTATCAGGAACCTCACGATATCCAGTTTTGTCGATGAATTCATGAGATTGAATAAAGGGCTGTTGAATTTCATTATAGAATCCTTACGTAACTAATATGTTACAATTGTAACATATATGGTAATAAATATAAAACAGTATTATTTGAAACGATTTTACTTTTTAGTGTGTTGTGGGGAAATTTTTAACAAATTTTTGACAAACTTTTAACACCTTCCTGACAACTTGCTCCATATAAAAAATTATATTGTCGATTGATGGCATAGAGATGATAAAATATGTCACAGCGAGTAAATGAGGGGGAGTTGAAATGAAACAAAAATCAAATTTTTCTCCATCCAATCTTTTCATCTTTGCCTCATGTGTATTTATATTCGTATTCGCCACAGGCTGTCCTCCCAGTATGGTTTACAGCCCTTCGGTTAATTTGCCGCCGAGACCACTTGAATCTGGACAAGAACAATTTCTTGTGGGGTTTGGGATGTTCCCCGAAGCTCGACCCCATGAAGTTAGCGGTAGCACAGCTATCGGGGGTGAAGCAACAATTCGCTTTGCCCTGAGCGATTATTTTTCTTTACAGACCAAAGGTTGGTTAGATCTCTCAAGCAATGTCGACTTCACGCGGTATGGTTTCTCTATCTCGACTCTTATTATGCTCAATAGTGATCGATCGTCCTACAGAATAGGGATCATGCCTACGGGTGCGCTTCTGTTTTCTTCGAGTGGGTTTGGGGCCGTGGAAGGGGGCGGAGGTGTGCTACCAATCTGTCTCTGGTTTCCAAATTACAAAGATTTGAGTTTTTACGTCGCACTCGGGCCTGGTTTTGGCACACGAAATTTTCCCATAGAAAAAAATCAATGGGGTTGGGGGATTTTACTCAATGTGGGGGCATCTATTTTCCTATCCGATCATTTCACCATGAACCTGGAAGTATCGGGAATTTTACAGAATAACGAATATGAGAATCTGTCGGATTTTATCGTCGCGCCAAGTATAAATTTGGGCATTCTATTTTGATTATCTTTCGCTTCGCCAATTTTTCCGTTTCCTTATTGTCTACTCCTTCGGCTTTAGCTCCATGCCGAGCTGCTGCATAACGTTTAATACGTCCATCTCTTTCCTTTCCTCTACAATTTTTCCTTTTTCGATCCGGGCTATAAAAATTGCGCTGCTTTCGAGCTTATCGCCGGTGGGGGAGATGCCTACGAACTCTTCTGTGAAAGTGCCTGATGTTCTAATTCTGGCGACGACTGTGTCCCTTACGGCGTATAACTCTTCGATATTCCACTTGTAGTCAGGAAGGCTTTGGAGGTGGACCTTTAGCATTTCTCGTGTTTCTTCGAGAGATAGGGGATCTTGAGCATATCGATTAAGATATTGAAGTTATAGCTGGGAGAATAATCGATAATCTTTCTTGCCTTATCTATGGAATAGACTCTATCGATACTCTTTGGCAGTTCCCATCCTTTTTTGGCGAACAATTTGTCGATATCGGGAAAATGATGCCGCAATACTTTTGATGCGTCATGGAAAAGATCATAGGTCTCATTTCTGGAAAATGGAGGAAGAGCCGAAATATTCAACACTTCATATCCTTTATTGTCCGTTGTCATGGCCAAAATATGAGCGGTGGCTGCGTCTCTGACATCCACTCCCCGGTATGACCTGTAAATAGTCATGAGATAATCTGATTCAGGAAAGTATCTGGAAACGCGAAGACTGATGCATGTCAAATCATAATTATTTGCATATATCTCACACAGACCCTCTGCTGCAATTTTTGTGACGTCATAGATATCTCGTGGTCTCGGCATTAAGTCCTCGGTAACCCAAACGGCTTGTTCTGTTGAAACCATAGCATGGCCATAAAGGGAAGTTGTGCTGGTATAAACAAGTCGCCGGATTCTGTTTCGTATAGCGCTCTTCAGTAAATTGAGGGTTCCTTTGATGTTGGTGTTGATGAATTCTTCGCTTGAATGAGTCTTCAAATGGGGGGCATGTAATGAACAGGTGTGGATTATGATTTCGACATTCTTTGTGACTGAGAGAACAAAATCATAATCGGTAATATCCCCTAGGTGTGTTGTGTATTTTCCAGGAAGGGAATCGATTCCGATAACGGTATGTTTTTTAGAGAGCAGAGAAGAAATAACAGCACCAAGCTGTCCCGACGAACCGGTCACTAAAACTCTCACGATTAATTTTGCACCAATCTATTCAGAACTCCAGACTATCCTATTTCACAAGAATTGTGAGGATGTTGTCTGAATATATGTTAGTGGGTTAGCAGGACAAACACAATAAGAAAGCAATTTCCTTTATCAGATCTTCGGTGTTCCTGTCTTTTTAGTGTTTTGTGGGGGGATTCTTAATAAACTTTTGACAGCCTCTTAACAAGCCAAAAGTGTTTTTCTATTCGTATTCCAACACCAGCCCTACACCCACCTCCTTGAGATCGACGACTGCGGATAAGGCGATCTTCGAGTTCAGATCCGTACAATGGCAGGCGTGCATCTTTTCCGGATTCAGTTTTTTTAAATATTCCAATGTTCCCTGCAATTGCTCCTCGGGAGGATCGAGCAAATGAAGGCCTCCGACAATATCGATAACCCTCTCTTCTTTACAGAGCTTTTTCGCCTGCTCGATGATGTTGCAGATTCCAGAATGCGAACAGCCTGTAATGATCACCAGGCCTTTGGAGGACTTATAGGCCAAGGCTGTATCGTCATAGAGATAATCAGGCTCCTCACCATCGGGTTTCATGATCGATCCGATGGATTTTTTTGTCTCAAAATCGTTAGTTCTTTCAATCTCACCAAGAAAGAGAATTCTCTCCGTCAGCCATATGGGGTCTTTGCTTAACTTGATCGGGAAGTTCTTAGACAATTTGTCTCGAGAAAAAAGAGATCCGATTTCCATACCATCGAACATTTTTGAAACGAAAACGAGAGGATGTGCCACGACTGTGGGCTTTTTATGAGGAATGCCTTCCACTTGGGATTCTATGTAAAGCCTGACCAGGGGATCTAATCCCCAGGTATGATCCATATGTCCGTGGGAGAGAACGACATAATCCAATGTCCTCAGATCGATATTCATTTTTTGGGCATTTTTAATGAATATGTCCGAATACCCGACGTCCAGCAATATGCGTTTTCCCCCTTGTTCGATGAATAGTGCGATACCTGGTTCTGCGAAAAAATACCTGTCGATGAGTGTGTTGTTGTCAACGAGCACAGTTAATTTCATTTGGCCCTCCTTCTGAGTTTGATGATGGTCGGGTGAAAGCGATGTGTTCGGCTTATTCTTATGTCCTTTATCGAGCGAGTCGAATGCAAAAAGATTTAAAGAAATGATTAAAATGGCGAATGGTATAAGATTTATTTTTGTATTATGATGGCTGTTCATCATGATGCCCTCCTTATGGGAAAGCTGAACTGCCCGTGCAAGAATGGTTAATTAAGGTCAATCATTTTCCGAATTCATTCTGCCTGTTACTCCTCTTCTGCCGGTAATGCCGCCGGAAGGTTGCTGTTCCCGATTTCCAAGATGCATTTCCATTTGCCGTCAGGTTGACGCTCGAAGACAGCCACCCATTTCATATCATAGGTGAATGATTCTCCTCCAGCTTTTGGGGTAGCGCTACCAGTATCATTCCCGCGAACAACTGCCATATCTCCAGACATACGCACGTCTTTGACAACACTGCTATCACAGTGTGTGTCGTACCTTTCTCTCTCTGCTTTCATATTCGCCAGAAGGGCTTCTTTTCCTTCTATAGTCGGTATGTTTTCGTACATCCCCACTGCGTCATCAGCAAAATAAAAGTCCACAAGTCTCTCAAATTCGCCGGCATTGTAGGCCGTAACCCATTCAGCAAGGATGCCCTTGATTGTATCGACATCAGCCGCCACATCAGACTCCGCTTCAGCCGCGGCTTTGGTTTCAACGTCGGCCGCAGGTTCTTCGGCAACCTCTTCGACCTGCTCTTGGCAGCCAAAAGCAAAGCAAATTAAAAAGACTAAAGATAAAATCATTAACGGCTTTGACATTTACCCCCTCCAATAAAGGTGATGCATCAATTAGACATCACTCGGCGTGGCATGTCAAGTTGCGTGCGGGTGACATTCATGTGAGATATTTCGATCCTTTCCTTCGTCCCTTGTATTGAAAGAGAAAAAAATCTCTAGTCTCTGTTTGGATTTATGTGTATAATTTGATTGATTTATACACATAGGAGGCTGAGATGAGGACCAATGTTGTGATCGACGACGAACTCATGGAAGAGGCGCTTTTACTTTCGGGATTCCGCACAAAGAGAGCGGCCATCGAGGCCGGTTTAAGACTTCTCATCAAATTCAGCCGGCAGGAACAGGTGAAAGATTTCCGAGGAAAACTGAAGTGGAGTGGTGATTTAGATAGAATGCGAACGGACAAATGATCCTGGTCGATTCTTCAGTTTGGATTGCGTACTTTAGCGGGAAAATAAATCCGCAAACAGATTGGCTTGATGCAGCGCTCGGGAGGGAGATTATCATTGTGGGGGATATCATCCTGGCTGAGGTCCTCCAGGGTTTTCAAGACGACCGCGACTTTCGCAAAGCCAAAGAATTGTTATTCCATTTCCAATTTATGGAGATGTTGGGTAGGGAATTAGCCCTTAAAAGTGCCCAAAATTATCGCCTTCTTAGAAGGAGGGGAGTGACTATTCGAAAAACCATCGACGTCATGATCGGCACATTCTGCATTCACAACGGCCTATCTCTTGTGCATGACGATAAAGATTTCGATCCTCTTGTGAAGTATCTGAATTTAAAGGTAATCAAATTTAACTGAAGACTCTGGGCCTATTTCTAGGGCACAAGCTCCATGCCTAGCTGCATCAGGCCTTCCCCTTTAATTTATCTCAGGGTATCGATAATACCTGCATCGATCCAGTAGATGTCTTCATTCCGGCCGTTCCCCCAGGAGCTCATCATTGCGAGTTTTTGATCCAATGTGATCGGTTCCTCGGAATAATTGGGGTGGCGGCTCCGGCCGCTCGAAAAAAAGAGATACTTCCCGTCGGGAGACAAGATGGGGCAATGCTCGTTGGCTGCGGAATTGATGGAGGGCCCCATGTTTTTGAGAGGCAACCATGTGCCATCCTCCTGGCGGAAGCTGATGTAAAGATCGCCGGAGCCGATGCTGTCGGGCCTGCCATAACACGTGACAATGATGTAAGACTCATCGGTAGCAATAAAGAGATCACCCTCAAAATTTTCAGTATTGATGGGTGGGCCCAAGTTTTCGGGTTCCAAAAACGCTCCGTTTTCGAAACGGGCTCTGTATATGTCTGCGCCGCCAAAACCGCCGGGCCGCAATGAGCTAAAGTACAAGGTTCCGTTCTGGGCAAAGATAGGATAGTACTCTTGGGCCTCTGTATTGACCGGTCCTTTCAAATGCTTCGCTTCGGACCATCCCGTTCCTGTCCGTTCCACAAACCAAAAATCGGTGTTGTTTGTGGGTGGGCCGTTTCCATCCGGCGGGCGCCTTGAACAAAAAAAGAGCTGCCTTCCGTCTGGAGTGAAAGACATGTCGTAGTCGAGGTATTGTCCAGAAAAAGAGGCAATCTCCGGCTCTGACCATCGGGCATTGTTTTGGTGCATCATGGCAATAACAGGATAAGGGGCTCCCGTAATTGACCAATAGAATTCGTTGCCATCGGGTGAGAACACCGAACAGAATTCGCCGTGCTCTGTCGAGACGATGTCGGGGGCGAAAATCTCAGCTGTCATCCCAGGCGGGTCCTGGCCGAAATACGGACCTTCGATGACGGAGAACTCATCCTGTTTGGCGCAACCGAAATGCATCGTAAAGATGGCGATCGCACATGCCCCCATAACTAAAAACCATTTGTTTTTCATGATTCATCTCCAAAATGAATGTTATCCACCAATCCTATTGTATTTTCTTAATTACAATAAACATACCACAGCTTTGTTTATCGCAGCAATAGTGCTTCTATGGATGGCCTCCAAAATGGAAGACGACTACAATATAGAGCAATTTGGCGACAAATACAGGGAACATATGATACATGTTCCGCGATGGAATATTTTTAAGGGACTCAGAAAGAGATAATCCTGCTCGACACTAATTAAGCTGCTGTTCTTTGTACTGGCTTGACAGATAGCTCTAGCTGATATTTAATTTATATATTACCTTTGAAGGAGGGGTAACATGAAAAAATTATTAATGGTTATTCCCTTGGTCTTTCTGCTTTGCGGGACTTTTGGCTGCCAGCAGGCAGAGGAAGCAGCGGAGGAAGTGGTGGCGGAACAACCGGCTATGGATCTGGCTATGGTGCGCCAGGCAATCGAGGAGGCGAATGTGAAGTTTGGGGAGGCCGCACGCGCAGGTGACGCCGCTACATTGGCGAGCTACTACACAGAGGATGCGCGGCTTTTGCCCCCAAATAGTGAAATGATTCAGGGGAGAGCAGGCGTTGAGGCTTATTGGACAGGCGGTTTCCAGATGGGAATCCAGGATATTGTGTTGACGACTGTCGAAGTTATGGGAATGGGCGACATGGTTTGTGAGATCGGCAAAGCCAAGGTCTCGATCCAGCCTGAAGGAATGGATACGATCGAAGACAGCGGCAAGTATTTGGTCGTCTGGAAAAAGGGTGAGGATGGCGCGTGGAGGCTGCATGTAGATATTTGGAACTCAAGCCTTCCCACTAAGTGAGTGAATGGGCATACCTTATCATCTCATCGGAATCGGGATCGGATTCCTGCTCGGAATATGGGCGCTTATAATGGCGGAGACTGTAAAGGGGAGGACGTTCATTTTGGCAACGATGCTCCTCCTCTTTGTCCTTCCCGTTGTGTGGCGTCATCCGGCCTCCGGGATGGTATCCTTGATCGGATGGGTTGTGTTCGGCATCGGATGTTTCATCTTCATCAAATGGCAAGGGCTTGGAGTTAGGTGATTTCGACCACTGAAATAATTCATGAACAATTCCAATTCTAATCCAAACGCAATTATCGATATGCACTTCCATTCAGGTGCAGTTATTTTTCTGATATAAGGGAGCTTCCACCCCAGAGCCTTCTTTTCCCGGAGCAGCAGGGAGAAGTCCTGAGGGATGAAGATCCTATTAGAGTAAGAGGTCAGGAGGGGAGGTGCATGTTGCCTGGTTTACCCCCTAATCTCTGCAACGAGTTGTTGAATTCGCTTTAGACCCTCTGTCAGGTAATCCTGAGGCAGTCCGTAGCTAATTCTAATAAACTTGTCCATACCGAAGTGATCACCGGGTACAATCAAGACACTCTTTTCCTGGATTAATTTATTGGCCAATTCGGTAGAGTTTATATCCAATTCGTAGCGCACGAAGGCGATGGCTGCGGCTTGAGGTGGCACCAGCCGGAAGGTCTCCTTCTGATGGTCGATCCATTGTTGCAACAGGGGGAATCCTTTGCGTATGTAATTGCGGGTGCGCTGAATGATGCGAGGGCGCACATCAACTGAAAGGGCTAATGCGGCCAGTTCATTGGAAAAAATCGAAGTGCTAAGGGTGATGTATTCGTGTCTTCTCCAGATTTTTTCGATGGTCTCTGTGGGGCCGACAGCCCAGCCAACGCGAAGTCCTGGTAGCCCGTAAGCTTTGCTCATACTCCCTACAGCTATGACCTTATCGTATCGGCCATAAAAGGAAGGCGTCTCTTCATCTTGAATTCGCTCAGCACCCGTGTAAACTTCATCGGACAGGATCCAGGCGTCCACTCCTTCTGCAGCATTAATGATCGCATTCATCTCTTCATGGGTCAGAATATAGCCGGTGGGATTATTGGGATTGCAGACGGCGATCAGCTTCGTTTTGGGGGTGACCGCTTTTTTTAGTTCATCCAGATTCACCTGCCACCCATTATCTTCAGAGAGATGAAAGATGTTCATTTTTAGACCATAATTTTTTGCAGCTCCCCAGATTTGCATATAGTTTGGCATCATGATGGCCATTTCATCTCCGGGTTGGAGCAAGGTATGGATCGAGTTATAATTCGCCTCAATAGCGCCAACGGTCACGAGGACATTACTTGAGCTGCAGCCGGAGTAAAGAGCAGCGATATTTTCTCTAAGTTTCGGATTTCCATTGGCGTGGGCGTAGTCTATTTCCGTTTCGAGCAATGTTTCGATATACTCAGGATTATCAGTCAGCAGTTCTCTAAGCAGAAGAGGGTGAACACCACTCTCAGATAGATTATACTCCACCTCCTTTTCATTCTTTGATGCCATCACTTCATGTTCAAAGGGTTGAAATTCATTCATGTTATGACGTCTCCTTTTTTTACTTGCCTTGTCCACCCAGATCCATTTTTATTCGATTATTTTTAGATTAAAGATTTCTTTCCTGCTCCACTTTAGCCAATAACTAATTGCACGCTCACGAATAAAACGCCAATAACTTTCAGTTAATGGCCCATATTGTTTAATGGCTTGTTGTATATCTTTTTTTACTATATCCCAATAATCCTGTTTAAGTTGAAGACTTATTGTTTTATTTTTAAACGTAAATGTTGCCTTTGGTATTTGATTTGAATCTTTTACTACAGAAATAGTTCCATGCCCTAGAGTAGCACCAGTGCTTACTTGCAATCCATCATTAAAACAACTAATAGGCGGGAGACTACCTGCATATGAAACTACCGATAATTCATCAAGCCCGACATGAAAATATTCTCGTGCTCTTAGTCCCATTTTTGCCCCAATAACGGAGTAAATTCCTAAATGGTCGTGAAATTCATTTGTTAAAACAACAATTCTCCATTCTTTTCTTCCATATTTTTCAATTATTTGGTTCATAAATTGGCTGATGTCTTCTCTGAATAAATGGGATTCATTTGGAAATTGTTTAAAACTAATACTAATATCTTCAATGTCGGAAGATAATATTTCGATAATTTTTTCTTCAATTTTGTCTGTTTTTGAAACATGACTGATACTCTGATTGGGGTGTCCTTCGATTATTCTTGTTTCAAATAATTCGGGAGACAGAAGATACAAAGCTACTAAATCATCCCAAAGTCCTAGGTGGCCAATTTTAATTAGTTGATAAGCTTCATTGTGAAGGTGAGATTGCGCAATTTTCATAGCATAAGGCGTTTTTATGTTTTCTATAGATCGTAATAATTTTTCAGAAAACAGCATTTCCTCACCATTTAAATTGTTCACAACATTAACTGTAATATCCTCGCTCAAAATATAATCAGCTGCTTTTTTATCAAATTCATAATTTGTTCCTGAATTTGGATGAATATGATCGTTATACCAGATAATTCTTCCTACATCTTTTTTTATTTCCGGTTTAATGCGAAAAGCTCCTGCAAGATTCGTCAATGAGCCTAAACAGATTACTGTTACAGGTTTCTCTTCTGCTTCGATTGAGGAAATAATCAAATCAGAAGCACTTATTTTTCCATTCGATTCAATAAGACTTTCATCTCCCCAATTTAAATTCTGGTTAAATCTTCTCCATGGCGGTGGACTTGATTGGGAAGTTTCGCCAGAAGCTGTAGGGATACCTTCGTGACCGAAACTTTTGAGTAAAGCTCTTACTTTTTTTATTCCATTTTCTGGATCCAAAACACCATCGGATGTGGTTATTGCTATTACTTCTATTTCGTCAGAAGCTAATAATAAACAAATTGCGCGTAGATCATCGGCTGCTGCATCTGTGTCAATTATGACATGATCTTTTACCTTGCTGGAGAGGACAAATACTGATGAAAAACATAACAATATTAATGTTAAAAGAAAAAGATGCCTCTTCATTTCCAAATCCTTATATGGAAGAGTGCTATTTTTTTATTATACACAATATTTTCAGACTATCTTACTTATCTTAGGATAGAGCTTCTTCAACATGGCTTTATTATTAAATTCAATCCAAGCACCAAAGCCACCTGCGACTATCAAATCCGAATCTGGATCTCCTTATACACATTTTTTTCTCCTGTAATTTTCAGTAAAGCTAAATTCAGCAAATATTATGATTAATTATGGGATTTGTTCTTATTTATTTTACCATCTGAAATGTTAGATTCCCAGTGGATTGAATAACTGTAATTTATATGATAAAAGCGGCGATACTGGTCTGGGATATGAATGCTTTATCTGAGGAATGAATCGGTGTTCCACATTCGCTGCAGAAGCGGTAATCATCAGAGATTCCGGCCTGATATTTTGAGCGTTCAGTCGGCATCTTCCCCCTTTTATAAATCAACAAAAACTTGAAATTGGATGTGATTAAATTATAATGACACTATCCAAGGAGGGACATATGACATTCAAGGATATGATTTTTCTTTATCTCATTACACTGGTCGTTTTTTTTGTGATAGACATGATCTGGTTGGGATTAGTGGCCAAGGGATTCTACCGCCGCTATCTCGGGGAATTTATGACTCCCAAGGTTAATTGGACGGCGGCCATGCTCTTCTATCTTCTGTTTATTGTGGGGTTGTTGGTGTTTGTAATCCGTCCCGCACTTGCGGCTGGAGCACCTCTCAATGCCCTGTTTTATGGCGCCCTTCTTGGCCTCATCAGCTATGCCACATACGATCTCACTAACCTCGCCACTCTCAAGGACTGGCCCCTAATTGTGACTGTCGTTGACCTCATCTGGGGGACTGTTTTAGGAGGAGTTGTGTCTTATATCAGCGCGCTTCTCGGCCGCTCTCTTCTCAAGCTTTAAATTTTTTTATAGTATTCTCCCCATGTTTCCTTTTAAAATCAGAAACTTATATGCCCTGCATGAAATCTTCTGTTTATCTTGATGTCTGCTGATTTCGGTTGATTTCGGTCAATTTTAGTAAAAAAATAATCAAAAGCACTATTGATGGTGGATTTTTATGTTATTGAGAAATCGAACCCGAAAAAAGAAGTTTCCATGGGATTCTGGTTTACCAACAACAGTTTCCTGAGGAAGCCCCTTACGTCTCATTTCCAGACATGCCGGTGATTACAGCAGTCATGCCCCTGCATCAGAGTCTTGTCGCGGACCAATTTTAATTTTGGATTAAGACCCTCGGGGTAGCCATAGTCAGCATAACAGACGCCAGCGAAACCGATATCTAGGGCATTCGCCTCTCTGAAGGTCAATTCAGTCAAGCATTCTGTGATCCTCACTTCGAAAGCTTTTTCTGTATTCTCGATTATTTCATATGTCATCGAATGCTGGAAATCCACTCCAGGATTGATAAATGCTCTTGCAAAAAAAGACAGGTCATTTTTTGGAATTCTCTTGGCAATCCTTTCTCCTCTTTTTCTGTTGTCCTCATAACTGGCCTTTTTCAGTATTTCGAGAAACGGTTCTCTGCCGATTATATCCGCCATCTCCTGCAGTATGGGAATAAATTTGTTATTGAAGCGACGTCTGTAATAGTCCTTAAAAGTCATCTTCCTCCCGAAAGTAAAATCCTGCTGGAATTTATGTTTTTCCTGTGAAACGAGAGATTTCTCCTCGGATAAGCTAAATGCAGAGAATCCTCGTGCACTGAAACACATAAAAGAACAGGCAGGCACAATTTTTGTGATAAAATCTCGTCTGCTTTGTTTTTTTTGATTTAATTTTTCCATTATTACCTCCTATAACTAAGTGTAAACTTTTATTTATTATTGGCTTTGTTGCACGAATATAGGACATTTATACCTACATTTCCTTTTTATAAGCAATAAACATACCAATTTCATCTTCTTGGGATTTTCTAACACATATGAAACATACATGTAACATTTATTAACAGTTAATGTATAGACGTCGATTAGTGTGGAAGAGAGAGAGAGATTGTGGCTGATATGGAATGATCATATATTGTTGACAAGTGTATGAAAAAATCATACATTATATGATAGGAGATAATAATGGTCAGAAAAACAGTCGCCATGGATGATGATCTAGTGAAAGATTTGACTATATTCGCCAAAAAAGAGCATCGTGATTTTTCCGGTGCCCTTAGATATACCGCTCGTATAGGACTTTTGGCTTTAGAAAATCCCGACCTTACAGTCCAGGAAATCAAAGATATTCTGGAGGCAATGGTCGATTATGAAATGGGCGATGTTTCCGAACTGGATGTCAAGGACTTGTGATGCGGCTGGTCGAAACCTCAAAGTTTAAGAAGCTTCGAAAAAAAATTAAAGAAAAACATGAGAAAGGAGCTTTAAAGCAGGCTATTTCGAAAATATTAGTAAGTCCGGATGTGGGGAAGCCACTCAAAGGAGAATTCAAAGAATTGAGGTCTTATGGCTACACCATAAAAGGCCAGAAGAGAAGACTGATATACAGAAAGGATGAAGACACCATCGTTCTTTATTCTTTTGGGCCAGGAGAAGGCGTCTATAAATAATCTAATTAACGTTATTGCTTGAGGTCTCTATTCACCCCATAAATTTTCTTTGACACAGCGGCACTAAAAGGCCTATTATATACACATATAGTTACACATATGGAGAGGTCAATGAAAAGAACGAACATCATGCTCAATGATGAGCAGCACAAGAAGTTGAAACAGTATGCCAAAAAAGAGGGGCGGACACTTGGCGGTTTAGTGAGAGAAGCTCTCGATGCCGTTTATAAGAAACAGGATAAGCTCGAGCAACGCAGACAGGTTGCCCTCAGTGCTTACAAGGAGGGCTTCATTAGCCTGGGGAAACTTGCTGAGGTGTTGGGACTCGATCCTGTCAGTACCAGAACTTACCTGCGAGAACATGGAATCTCCATCCAGTCCCAGGATCTGAAAGATTTAGCCCAAGACACAGAGAATGCCTGAGATTGTCTTCGACTGTTGTTGTATCTCCAATTTTGCACTCTCTGATTCTCTTATTATTTTAGAGAGCCTTTACAACGAGTCCGCATACATCACAAATTTTGTTTCGGCCGAGCTTTTAAGAGGGATACAACAGGGGCATAAGGATCTGCTGGAAGTCCAGGTAGCTTTGAGAGAAGGATGGCTCAAGGAAATTGTTTTGAGCTCAGAAAAGGAAAAATTCGTTTACGAGACGCTTTCTATATCCCTCGGTCTTGGCGAAGCTTCCAGCATTGCCATAGCAAAAGCTAGAGGATTTGTTTTTGCCTCAGATGATAGGGCGGCACGAAGAGAAGCCAAGCTTATGGATGTGAAGCTTACCGGAACACTCGGCATCCTCAATAAAGCTTTAATGCACAAGACAATAGATCTGAAAAAGGGTAACCTGATTCTATCTAAAATGATCGCAAAGGGATTTTATGCGACTGTAAAATCTCTAAAAGAATTCTAAGTCCGAAATGTTGGAATTCCTTATCTTTATCGAGCCACTTCTGACAGGTTTTCTACATAATAGGGGAGGTCCGTTTCTTCGTAGAATTTCCTAAATGGACCTGTCAATGCGGCCTTCCAGAACTTCCAAGATTCCTCTTTAAAGAAAGGATACGATCTTCCAGTTCCCATCGGCTTGTTTTTTGAA
>JASFPP010000091.1:0-14422 GCA_050115915.1 Candidatus Aminicenantota bacterium | reverse complement strand
AGGGATAGCTGAGGTGGATGATGCGAGGGAGAGGCTGGAAGCGCTGAGGCGCGGTAATTAGAGCTGGTACCCCTGGCCGGACTCGAACCGGCGACACACGGATTAGGAATCCGTTGCTCTATCCGTACTGAGCTACAGGGGTACTGAATTGACTCTTTCGCTTATGGCATCTGTTTTTTAATCGATTCCTAGTAGGAAAGAGCGAGTAACAGTTTAGCAGAATTTGGAAGGTGATTTCAATTCCAAAGCCGATTCAACACTCATTCAAAGCTAATCAAGTAAGGATTCTCTGGCGCCGGATGTTTCAGGGAACTTTTCCCGGGCTTTAGCGACGATCGCATCTATTTGTTTATCCGAGTGGTCGGGGTTGAAATGATGGAGATAGAGATGCTTGACCTTCGCCTCTTTGGCTAGCTTTGTCCCCTCTAGCCAAGTGCTGTGTCCCCAACCCAGTTTTCCGCTTCCATATTCCTCCAGGGTATACGTGGCATCATAGATAAAGTCGTCGGCTCCTTCAGCAAATGCCGCCAGCCTTTCATCAATACCCGTTTCCGGGTGTTCGGTGTCTGTGGCAAACACGATAGATCTTTTATCCGTCGTGAGCCTGTAGGCCACACTTCCCTGGGGATGGTGTAAGGGGCACATCGAAATATCGACGCCTTTAAGAGAAAAATCACCCTGTATCTGGAGATAGAGTTTCATGGAGGGAGTTCCCCAGAAATCCACAGGGAAATATCTGCCGGACATGAGTCCGCTCAAATACTGTTCCGTTTCTCCAGGAGTTTGGGGACTGTAGAACGTGATCACGGCATCGGGCAGATAGAGCGGAGCGAAAAAGGGAAGTCCCTGGATATGATCGAGATGGAAATGCGTCAGAAGAATACTCAAATTGAGGGGTTTGTTTCCCTTCTTCCGCACAAGCTCATCCCCGAGCTTCTTGATACCGGTCCCTGCATCGATAATGATGGGAGAGTTAATTTCCGTGTGGACGGCCGAACTGATCGTGTTCCCTCCGTATTTGATCCTGTCCTTTCCGGCGACGGGCATTGTGCCCCGGACACCCCAAAATTTGAGTTTCATTTTATATTCTTATAATCAGCGGTCAGGTCGGAAATCTGATCCACTATAAAATCGGTGCCAGGTCCACATTTTCTCCACCCCTGGAAATAGGTGCCTGACCCCTATTTTTTAACTCTTCATATTACATTTTATAGTCGATGGCGACAAGTTTTTGTTTCAGTTGACTGTTGCGTTTAATGGGTTTGTCGTTTTTTATAGCGATATAAAGGGCTTTATACGATCCCACAATACAGCTCAAGCGTTTGGCCCGCGTCAATGCCGTGTAGAACAGATTCCGCTGGAGCATGATGTAGTGCTGTGTCAACAGAGGGATCACGACGGCCTGGTATTCACTTCCCTGGGATTTATGGACCGAGATCGCATAGGCATGGGTGATCTCATTCAACTCTTCCCTGAGATAGGGAACGACCCTCCCGTCAAAATCCACAGCCACACGATAGGATTGCTTGTTGATCTCGACTACTGTCCCGATGTCACCGTTGAAGACATCTTTGTCGTAGTTATTCCGGATCTGCATCATCTTGTCCTTGAGACGGATCTCCCGGTTGCCGATCTTCAATCCCTCATGACCGGGATTGAGCCTTTTCTGAAGCTCCACATTCAGGTTGTCCACTCCGATGATTCCCCTGTACATAGGACTGATCACCTGGAGCTGAGGCGATAACGGATCCAAACCGAGTTTTTTCGGGATATTATCTGAACACAGGTTCATAATCATGCTGAAAGCCTTGTTTTCATCTTCCTGCGCGATAAAATAAAAATCCGAGTCTTTATCTCCTTTCGCAGGATAGATCAGTTTCTTCCCGGAGTTGATACGGTGGGCATTGGAGACGATGAGGCTGTCTTTCTCCTGCCGGAAGATCTGGTTCAGCCGTACGACTTCCACCTTCCCGGAATCGATGATATCTCGCAGAAGGTTCCCCGGCCCCACAGAGGGAAGCTGATCTTTGTCGCCCACAAGCACCAGACGCATCGTGGGGGGGACGGCTTTGAGCAGATTGTGCATGAGGGGAAGGTCCACCATGGAGAACTCATCGATCACAAGGCAATCCCCTTTCAAAGGATGGCTTTCATTCCTCCGGAAATTCCCCACCTTGGGTGTATATTCAAGGGTGCGGTGAATGGTTTTAGCTTCTTTATGCGTCGCCTCTGAAAGCCTTTTGGCCGCTCTTCCCGTCGGAGCAGCGAGCAACACCGTGCGTCCCCAGTGGCGGAAAATATCCACCACCGCCTTGATGATCGTGGTTTTTCCTGTCCCCGGCCCACCAGTGATCACCAAAATCTTTTTGTCGAAGCTCTCGCGGATAGCACGCCGTTGCGCATCCGAAAATGAGATCCCCATCTCCTTTTCGGCATCCTGGATGGCTCTGTCCACATCGAACTTGGGGGTCATAAAGGGAAATTGCGCCAACTTATGAATGGCCGAAGCGACATCATCCTGAGCCTTGTGATAAAAAGGAAGATAAAGAGCCTTGTCCGTGGCCAGGTCCTCCACCACGATCAGGTTTTCTCTTTTGAGCGATTCAATCGCGTCGGCGATCCGATCGGCATCGATCTCCAGTTCCTTCTTGACCGTATTCACGACATCCTTTTGGGTCGAGAAGACATGTCCCTGCTCCGTATCCTTTTCGAGGAGATAGGAGATAAACGCCTTGATCCTCTCGGGAGATGTGGGACTCATACCCAGCTTCAGCGCGATCTGATCCGCTGTCTTGAATCCTACGCCCCAGATATCATGACAGGCTTGGTAAGGATTGGATCTCAGCACATGGAAAGATTTGTCCCCGTACTGCCTGTAAATTTTTGTTGCGAGGCTGGTGGTGATGTTGTGATCCTGGAGAAATATGATGAGCTCCCGGATATCCTCATGTTCGGCCCAGGACTTTTTTATCTCTTTGAGTTTGGCCGATCCGATGCCCTCCACTTCGATCATCTTGGCCGGATCCTTGGAGAGGATATCGATGGTTTCGACGCCGAACTGGCTGACGATCCTTTTGGCGAGCACGGGCCCGATGCCATTGATCAGTCCAGAGGAGAGAAATTTCTCGATCCCTTTGGCCGAGGATGGCAGAACCGGCACATAATTCTCCACCCGAAATTGTTTTCCGAATTTAGGGTTTAGCTCCCACTTGCCCTTGATTTTGAGCACTTCACCGGGAGTGAGGGGCGGAAAATTCCCGATGATCGTCATCGTCTGCTGGTCTTCCAGGAGGAATTTACAGATGTGATACCCTGTGTCCGGGCTGTAATACACGATCGATTCGACCGTGCCCTCTATGTGATCCATTATTAATCTTGTGATGTATCCGTTATGATTGTGAAGACGATTCCGTCTCCTAAGCGCGCCTTGAGCCATTCTGAGGCCGAACCTTCGCGGACGGCGATCTCAAGAAATCCAAGAGACCCTGTAAGACACAGAGCTTCGCCTTTTTCGGCCTCGTCGTATGTTTTTCGGTACATAATATCCAAACGTGTAAGCTCCGGTGTATCGACGATGGGTGTCCTCACTAATCGCAATCTGATCAACCGACTATCCAGTCTTTCGAGTTTTTCGACGAGCATCTCTGCGGGGATATTGGTGATCATGTTGCCAAATTTATCAATGTGGAGGATCCTACCAACCAAGTTATTGCCTTCTCCTTTAGGCTTTCGCACTTCTACTTCCTTATAGGTGACGATCTTCGGACCGAATTTTTCGCACGGCGTTCCTTTCGAAAGCCAGGCCGCTACGGGTGCCATCTTATCGCGCGCCTCAAATGTGCTCGTCAAGTGAGGTAAAAAATATTCTTTGTCCACAACTTCTCTGATCTCTACGATCCTCTCTTTGTTGAGAGCCATGCTGAGCACGCCGTTATCCGGTCCGATAAAAAAATACCTGTTGGTTTTGACACACAGGATTTTCCTGGAGGATCCTACTCCAGGATCGACGACAGCTAAAAAGATCGTTTTTTGGGGAAAATATCTGTATGCCGCAGAGAGCATAAAGCTTCCCGAAAGCACATTAAATGAGGGCACACGGTGTGTTATATCGATGACATGGGCGCCTGGATTGATCCGGGCGATAACACCCTTGAGAGATGCGACGAAGAAATCCTCATCGCCAAAATCTGTCAATAAACCGATGACTGGTCGATCCACTTTCGTTTATCTTATGTGATTCGATTTCTAAGGTCAACTCGTTAAAAAAACAAGATGCAATTTAAAGCCACGGTGGCAGGAATTCTCTTAGCGTTATTAAGTGTCCCAATTTTCGAACCATCAATTGGGACAGTCGGATTTTGCCCTGCACGGTTTTGGATCCCTCTATAATGGCGATTGACGGTTGAAACAAATCGTGTTAAGTTTTTGTCAATGAAGTTCCTTAAAGTCCTCGTCAACTCGCTCATCTGCGGCCTCTTCTTCAGCGGGCTTATCGCACTTTTGATTCTCACACTCAACGTGGATATCGCCTTTGATCTCCACCTTCTGGGGCAGTTGACCCTTTTCAACGCTGTTGTTTATGGGCTTGTTATTACCATCCTTAACACCTTTTTATTTTTCATCATCCAGTTCTTCTCCGGAAGGAATTTTAAAATTAAGTTTATCTCCCCCTCGTTTCTGATGATCAGTTTCACGTTGATCCTCGTCCTTTTTCTGGTAATATTCTGGGAAAATTTCAAGCACTTTCGGGTGTTCTTCACGCCAGAGATCGACACCCTTCTCAAGACGCAACTCATAGCCCTTGTCTTCACCATTATCCTGGGGATTCTCCTTTTTTACGGGTATCTCTACTATAGAAAAAGTTTCGTATTTCTGCTGGTTTACTTCCTCTGTCTTGCAACGAGTATGACTTATGTCGTTCATCTGAGGACAACGTTTCCTCCCCGACAGGTCCATGAAAAGGTGGCAAGGCTGGAGGCCAAGGACATCACCAAGAAAATCACTATCATCGGCCTGAGAGGAATGAGCTTCGACTTTATCATTCCCCTTGTCAGCGAAGAAAAACTCCCTAATTTTGCGTGGCTCATGGAGGAAGGGAGTTGGGGTCGGCTCACGAGCTTTTCTCCCAATGATCCGGTGATACTCAATTCATCCTTCAACTCAGGGAAGCTGCCTTCCCAACATCTCCAGCTTTCCTCCATCAGGTTCAAACTCCGTCATATCAAACAGGAGATCAGTGTCGTCCCCCGATTTATTCTATTCAGACAGATCGAAGGTCTGGGCATCATCGTATCGAGGCCATATACCCCTCTGAAGATACTCAAGGATATTTGGGAAATTTTCGAGGACAACAAGATCACCTTCATCAAAGAAGATCGCACCTATTGTGTTGAATTGGAGACACCCAGTGAGAACACAGAATCGCTTTTTAACAGGTTGTATAAGGATTACAAATTCGAAATGAATCCCATCCTGGAAAATCTCCGTCACGCCCTCCTTTCGGATATCGATTGTGAAGAAAAATTCACCCAGGCAAAGAGCGAGCTCCAGCCGCAACTGTCCTATCTGTTGCTGAACGGATTGAACCTTGTGGAATCTTATTTTTACAAGTACAATTTCCCGGATCTATTCGGTGATATCGATCAAGAGGAGATCTCCAAATTCAGCACTGTTATTGAACATTACTACCAGTTATACGATCAGATCGTCGGGAAGCACCTCGCCACCATGAAAGAGGACGAGCTTCTGGTTGTCTACTCTCCCCATGGGATCGAACCGCTTCCCATTTGGAAGCGGATGGTGTACTGGATATTCGGAGATAAGGATATCTCTGCCTACCACGAAAACGGTCCTGAGGGTGTGATCTTTTTCTACGGGAAAGATATCAATCGAGGACGACACATCGAAGAGATGAGGCTCATCGATATCGCTCCAACACTCCTCAATTACCTCGAACTACCTGTGGGGAAAGACATGGATGGGACAGTCAACAGCACGATGTTCATGGAAGACTTTAAGGTCGTGAATCCGGTCCTCTACATCGCATCTTATGAAGAGGTCGAGATCAAAGCCCCCCCTGAAGAGCAAAACTAAATCCCTGGATTATTCACGGACCGATGCCAACCCACCCCACCCATTCACAAATGTCGAGGCAGTGGCTCCTGAAGTTGTAGTGAACTACCTCGAAGGAGCTACAACGAAGGCTTTGTAGCGAGATCGGTTCGCCCGTAGGGTAAAAGATGCCGACAGTAAAATAGGACGTATTTTTTAATTATGAAAGTGTCGGCAGATTTTATGAATAATTCAGTTTTTAGTGGATTATTTTTAGTAGCCGACTCCAGCGCGCTTTGGGAATAAATCGTGCGAATTTTTCCAGACGCTCGCGGAAGCTTGTTTTCTGCCAGGCATCCTTTTCCGCATCGTAGGAAAAATAGATGATCCAGGGTCTTCCCTTGATATAGCTCATCGGCAAGAATCCCCAGTACCTGCTGTCATAACTGTTGTCCCGGTTATCCCCCAGAGCTAAACACTGCCCGGCAGGGACTTCCATCGGGCCGAAATTATCACGGATGGCGTCATCGTACTGGTAATATTCGCTGTTTTTTATCACCTGATTGTCCACATGAACTTTGTAGTTCTCCGCTATAGGCTTATCGTTCACGTAAACCTGCTTATCCTTGATCTCTACCTTTTCCCCTTCAAGGGCGATCACACGTTTCACAAAATCCTTCTGCATTTCTCTGGGATATTTAAAAACGATGATGTCATGTCTCTCGATATCCTTTCGGGGAAGAACGAGTTTTTCCCAGCCAAAATAGGGTTCGGCATATGCCATTTTATTGACCAGCAAAAAATCGCCGATGAGGAGAGTGGGTTCCATCGATCCGGTGGGGATCTGGAAGGCCTGGACCACAAAAGTCATCACAAAAAAGACAAATATGGCAGTCTCGGCGATCAGTTCGAAATATTCGCGAAAGACACCTTTTTCTCTTGGTTTTTTCTCTTTTTTCTGTTTTTCCATGCTAAATCCAGAATGAAACACTTAATATAACCAAAAACACAAAATTCATCAATATGGTTGCCTTGACGGCAGCGAGAAATTCCCCCCAGTTTTCCAGGTTTTTCCTGCCGGCCTTGAAGGCCATGAATGGAAACGGGAGCGTGATCATAACCATTAGCGACAAGAGAGGCCATCCTCCAAAAAGGATCCCGAGCCCAACGATCGCATAACAGATCAGGGCGAGGAATAAATAGATATAGAGGCTTTTTGTGAAGCCGAACAGGATCACCAACGTTTTCCTGCCCACGGATTGATCGGCGTCTCGGTCGGCAAACTCATTGATCAGCAGGACGAGTGTGGTCATAATTCCTGAGGGGATAGACACGACCAGGGGCCAGTAGGATTGGAAGCTCCCGGCTTGGACATAATAAGAGCCCAAAACAATCAGGGGCCCCCAGGCCAGAAAGATGGCGATCTCCCCCAGGCCTTTGTTCACGAGTTTGAAGGGAAATCCATTGTAGCCATATATAAAAAGGAGTGCTAAGATCCCGATGATCAAAATGACGTTCCCCTCAGAGACAAAATTGAGATAAAGCCCAATTGCTGACCCGGCAGCGGCGAAGATGAGGGAAACAATGAGCGCTTCGCGGGGGGAGACAAATCCCTCGAGGAGCATCCGGCTTCCGCCCGAAAAAGGAACAGTACCACTTATGTTGGCGGCATCGGCACCGCTTTTAAAATCGAAGTAGTCATTGGCCACATTCGTGGCGATGTGGAAAAAGCAGGCGCCCAGCAGAGTCAGGATAAAATGAACGAGATGGAAATATCCCGTCGACCATGTGGCGAAGGCCGATCCCAAGAGAACGGCACCTACAGTCACTGTCAAGAATGGCAGCCGAAAGAGCATTGTTATAGCTTTGCTTTTCTTCATCTTAGGTGGAGCTTCATTCATGTTTACACCCTATCAATTATAAAGAGGATTATTATAAAGCATTCCTGTGAATAATCAACCTCATTTCATTGTGGTCATAGGTGAAAGGAGCGTGAACAAAGGATTCGTTTCGCGAACGGCTGATCGAAAATCATGTGCTGCTAAAAATAGGTGCCAGGTCCACTTTTTATCCACCCCTGGAAATAGGTGCCTGACCCCTATTTAATCTGCAGTTATGGGTTTGACGTTTTGGGTTTGAGGGACTATGTTAGAGGTATGAATTTTACGATATTCGGGTATGCCAAAACGGGAAAGACAACGCTCTTCAATCTCCTCACCGGCGCCAAGATCGAGGTGCAGGCTTACGAAACAAGAAAAAAAGAACCCAACCTCAGGACCTGTCTTGTCCCTGATGCCCGCCTGGATAAGATTGCGGACCTTTACCCCGATAAAGAAAAGAAGTCGGCAACGGTGGATTACATCGACCTGGCAGGGATCTCTTACGGCGATGTGAAAAACGAATCCTACATGAATTATTTAAGGAAGGCCGACGGTTTGGCCCATGTGGTCCGTGCCTTTGCCGACGAGAGCATCCCGCACCCCAGAGGCAAGGTCGATGCTGTGGAAGATATCAAAACCATGGAAGAGGAGATCATCCTGGCCGACTTTTTATCCATAGAGGCTGCGATCGAAAAACGCAAAAAAGAACTCAAGGGCACAAAGGATCCCGACAAAGAGAGGGAGATGGACTGGCTCAACTCACTCCACGCCCATCTTGAAGAGGGGAAAGCTATCCGTGAGCTCGACCTTTCTGCCCGGGAGGAGAAGTTCTTCCGGAGTTTTGCCTTCCTGAGTCAAAAGCCCCTCTTCCATGTGATCAACGTGGATGAGAAAGACATTCGACTCATCGACACTCCGGAAAAGATCTTTTTCTCGGGTCAAAAAGGGATCGCCACTCTCGCCTTTTGCGGAAGCATCGAATCGGAGATCAGCGAACTCGAGGACGAGGAAAAAGATATATTTCTCGAGGAGTACGGACTCAAGGAGCTCAGCGCAGCGAGGTTTTTGCGCGCTTCCTATTACCTCCTCAATGTGATCACTTTTTTTTCCATAGGGAAAGAAGAAGTTAAGGCCTGGACGATCCCGAAGGAGATGCCAGCACTCCATGCTGCCGGCATAATCCACTCGGATATCGAAAAAGGCTTTATCCGGGCAGAGGTCATCGGCTGGGAAGAGCTCTGCGAATTTGGATCGTTCCAAGCCGCAAAGGAGAATGCGGCCATCCGCCTCGAAGGCAAAGATTACGCCGTTCAGGACGGAGATGTTATTTATTTCCGTTTCGCGAAGTGAACGAAAGAGAGCAAGAGAAGGTAACAAAGAAATCACGAAAAACAGAGAAAAATGAAAAACTCTTTCAGGATCATAGCCAGAGATGACGACACTTCGGCAAGAGCCGGGATCATCAAAACTGCGCACGGGGATATCCGGACTCCCGCATTCGCACCGGTCGCCAGTCAGGGTACGGTCAAAGCATTGCCGCACAGCCTGGTTAAGGATCTGGGTGCCGATCTCATCCTCGTCAATGCCTACCATCTTTATCTCAGGCCCGGCCTGGAGACTATAAGCGAAATGGGCGGGATCCATTCTTTTATATCCTGGGACAAGCCCATTCTCTCGGACAGCGGGGGATTCCAGATCTACAGCCTCACACCTCTGGTCAAAGTCAAAAGAGCGGGAGTGGAGTTTGCCTCGCACCTGGACGGGACCAAGATCTTCCTGACACCAGAGGACGTCGTGGATATCCAATACTATTTAGGGACAGATATCACGATGGCCCTGGATTATTTCCTCCCCTACCCTTCACCCAAGGAGGATATGCGGGATGCCGTGGAGCTCACATCCCACTGGGCCGAACGCTCTAAACAACACTTTCAAACTCGGGATACGTCCCAGCTTCTATGGGGGATCACCCAGGGGAGTGTGGACTGGGATCTCAGAAAGAGGAGCACTGAAGAACTCATGGCCTTGGACTTCGATGGATATGCTCTTGGAGGTCTCGGTATCGGCGAGCCCAAAACTCAATTCATGGAGATCGTCGAGAGATCAGATGCCCTGCTTCCGGAAGATAAGCCGCGCTACCTAATGGGGATCGGATACATCAGGGACATCCTGGATGCCGTAGAAAGAGGGGTCGATCTTTTCGACTGTGTCCTGCCGACACGCAATGCACGAAACGGAACGATCTTCACAAGCCAGGGAAAAATCGTCATCAAGAACAAGAAGTACGAAATGGATGAACACCCTCTTGACGAGGCCTGTATGTGTTACACCTGTGCCAATTTTTCCAGAGCCTACCTCCGCCATCTCTACGAGAGAAACGAGATCGCCTCTGCCATATTGAACACCATCCACAACCTGCATTTTTATCTTGACATCTTCACAAAAATTAGGCAAGCTATTCAAAATAATTTATACAGGAATTTGAAAAAAAAGTTGATAAATATCAACGAAGAGGACGACAGAGAATGATTTTTTCAGCTCTTTTGACAATCAGTGATCAAGCCCCTGGAGGAGCAGCCGGTCAAGGCAGCTTCATCACGGCGCTTATTCCTTTTATACTTGTGTTCGTGATCTTCTATCTGCTCATCATAATGCCCTCTCGTAAAAAGCAGAAAAAGCACCAGGAAATGGTGGGAAAGCTCAAAGCGGGCGACAAGATCGTAACAACCGGGGGAATATACGGCACAGTGATGGGGACCAAAGAAGACCGGATCGAGGTCAAGATCTCATCAAACGTCAAGATCGACATCACAAAAAACGCTGTGGCAGCTATTCTGGGATCAAAGAAGGACGAGAAATAGACTGAAAAATTAGATCCTCGAGCGAGGTGGCGCTAAGAGGATTTCGGATAGAGTATCGAATCGATGAAAAAAAATATTCAGTGGAGACTGCTTATTGTCGTGGGTGTCCTCGCACTGTCTATTTTTCTCGCCTACCCCCCCACTAAGATTCCCCTGGGCTTAGACCTTTCCGGGGGGATGCATCTTGTGTTGCAAGTCGTTACGGATGACGCGATAAACGCAGAGACAGACAACGAGATCCTCCGCCTCCAGGAGCAGCTAAAAAAAGAGAACCTGACCTACGAAACGATCTCTAAGAGCGAAGAACGGGTGGGGCGTTTTACGATCCAGAATTTCGACACGCAGAGAGAACGGGAGCTCCGTGATATCCTGGACGAATTCTACAAGGAGTGGGATTATTCCGGGGTTGGGGCCGATATCGTCTGTGACATAAAGTCGAACGTTTCCTTCTATCTGCGCGACCAGGCGGTTCGACAATCCGAAGAGACGATCTGGAACCGCGTGGATGAGCTCGGACTCACAGAGCCAACGATCCAGAGACAGGGCGGGCCCGGAGGCGACCGCATCATCGTGGAGCTTCCAGGTGTTGACAATCCGGAGCGAGTAAAAAATATCTTGAAAACCACGGCCCTTCTCGAGTGGAAAATGGTTACAGGAGGCCCCGCTCCTACAGAAGAAGCCCTCCTCGAACCGCATGGAGGTGTCGTTCCCGAAGACATGCAGGTCGTGAAAGGGGACCCGAAAAGAACACAGGGAGGATATTACCTCCTCTCCAGAGTGGCGAGTATCACGGGCAGGGATATCCGGATGGCACGACGGTCGGTCGACCAATGGAACAGCCCGGCTGTGGCTTTTACTCTGGACCCGGATGGAGCGCGCAGGTTCGGCAAAACCACGACAGATCACCAGGGCGAGAACCTGGCCATCGTTCTGGATGGCCGCGTACAATCCGCTCCCGTTATCGAGGACCGGATCACGACTGGAAGTGGAATTATCCGCGGCGGATACACAAACGAAGAGGCTGAGGACCTGGCCCTTGTTTTGAGAGCTGGGGCCATGCCTGCAGATGTTAAATACCTGGAAGAACGAACGATCGGACCATCCCTCGGTGCCGACTCTATCCGAAAGGGCCTGACCTCCATCGTCATGGCCCTCATTCTCATTCTTGTTTTTATGATCTTCTACTACCGATTAGCTGGAGTGAACGCTGTCGTCGCACTTGTGTTCAACGTGATCATCCTTATGGGAGCGCTGGCGTATTTCCACGCAAGCCTTACCTTGCCAGGGATAGCCGGTATCATTTTAACCATCGGTATGGCCGTGGATGCCAATGTTCTCGTGTTCGAGCGCATCAGAGAAGAACTCTCGCAGGGAAAGAGTGTGCTCAGTTCGATCGCTGCGGGATTTTCCCGTGCGTTCCGGACAATCCTGGATGCCAATGTGACAACCATCATCGCCGCTATCTTTCTCTTCCAATTCGGTACAGGCCCCATTCGAGGATTTGCGGTCACCCTCATTATCGGTATCACAGCGAGCATGTTTACAGCGATATTCGTTTCGCGGTTGATTTTTGACATCTCTTATTCGAAGCGTAAAAAAAGAGAGAAATTGAGCATATAAGATGCAGATATTCAAGAAGCCCAACTTCACCTTTATGAAGTTTAAGTACATTGCTCTGGGTTTCTCTGCGATCGTGATAATCATAGGCGTCCTCAACATCAATTTTGGAAAAGGCCTGACCCCGGGGATCGACTTTGCCGGGGGAACTTTGGTCCGCATCAAATTCAGCGATCCCCTACCTGTTGCCGATATCAGGGATGCGCTGGCCACAGCTAACCTGGGATCCAGCAAGATCCAGGCTGTGGGGGACACACAAACGGAATACATGATCCGCACGATGCAAACACTGGAGGGTGAAGAGACGTCAGAGGACATCGAAGCCCATGAGATCATGGGTCAACAAGTGGTGGATGTCCTGCGCGGAGCGGACGAAAAGGCCGCCTTGGATAGCGGGAAGATCGACCTGAACAGTGTGGACGAAGCAGGCCTTTCCCGGCTGATCGCGACAGACTTTCCGGATGAGGCTGATAGCGCCGCTCGACTGATCACAGCATTCCGTGTGGCCAACGGCATCATCACCAGTTATGATCAGATCGAACAAGAGGGGGGTATAGGAAACGATATTGTCCAGTCCCTCAAAGAGAAAACAATCCTCAGCCGCTTAGCGGTCCTGAGCCGGGAATCTGTAGGGCCACAGGTCGGATTCGACCTCAGGCGGAAAGCGACCCAAGCCACAGTGTGGGCTTTGCTCGGGATGCTCATCTATATCGGCATTCGCTTCAAATTTGCCTATGGCGTCGCGGCGATCCTGACCCTTACCCATGACGTTCTGATCACTATCGGTATATTTTCGCTCACAAACCGTGAGATCAACCTGCCTGTGATCGCGGCGATCCTGACCATTGTCGGTTATTCTCTGAACGACACGATCGTCATATTCGACAGAGTGCGGGATAACTTAAAACTTCTCAGGAAAAAGCAGTTCGAGGACCTTTTAGACACAAGCATCAACCAAACTCTCAGCCGAACCGTCATCACATCCGGAACGACGTTTGTGACTGTGGCTGCGCTATTCTTTTTCGGGGGGGAAGTCATCAATGATTTTGCCTTCACGATGATGATCGGAGTCGTCGTCGGAACATATTCATCGATCTATCAATCCTGTTCGATCCTG
The DNA here is from genome assembly GCA_050115915.1 of Candidatus Aminicenantota bacterium. Classification (GTDB taxonomy): domain Bacteria; phylum Acidobacteriota; class Aminicenantia; order Aminicenantales; family Aminicenantaceae; genus WTAW01. The sequence goes on along the minus strand of JASFPP010000091.1, from coordinate 896 downwards.
TACTTTTGGAAAAAGTTTTTTAAACCGAAAAAAGGCATGGGAAAATGATTTTTTTAGCTTGTCAAAAGGTTTGTTTTTGTTTATACTCTTACTTTATCCAAGGAAATAATTTAAACAAGAGGTAATAAAATGGCTGAAAACACTAAGCCGAAAGCAGCAGAAAAAACTCCCGAGATGTTTGCCGATTGTTTTTTTACGGTAGATAAAGGATACGGCAGAAAAACCATCGCATTCCTCGTTTCGTTTCTTTTCTTTGTCGCCGTCGGTGCAGCTATGATTATCGTTCCTCTTCTAAATCCTGGGGATGTGCCCCAGGTCGAGGTGTACAGTGCGTTCCTCGCGCCTCCACCACCGCCTCCACCACCGCCTCCACCACCAGCGAAGAGGCGGAGCCAATCCCGAACCAGAACACGTATCAAACCCGTCCGGGCCCAGACCACCATCAAACCCGGTCAGCTCGTTGCCCCCGTCGAGATCCCCGATGAAATCGCGGAAGAAGAACTCTCCGACATCGGTATCGAGGGCGGAGTCGAAGGTGGAGTCGAGGGCGGAGTTGTCGGCGGTGTCCTCGGTGGTGTGGTGGGCGGCGTGCTCGGCGGTGTCGTCGGTGAGGTCGAAGCTCCTGTGAGAGCTGTCGGGGAGATCAAACCCCCCAAACTCATCAAGCGTGTCGATCCTCTCTACCCAGAGATCGCAAGACAGGCCCGTGTGGAGGGCGTCGTGATCGTGGAGGCAACCACCGATATCTACGGCCGCGTCCAGAGGGTCAAAGTCCTCAGGTCCATCCCACTTCTTGATCAGGCTGCCATCGACGCTGTCCGTCAGTGGGTCTATGAGCCCATGGTCATCAACGGCCGCCCAAGAGGTGTTATCTTTACCGTTACCGTCAGGTTTCA
>JASFPP010000090.1:0-14425 GCA_050115915.1 Candidatus Aminicenantota bacterium | reverse complement strand
GGTCATGATCGGAGACTCTCACATCTACAACCTGTTGTATTATCTGGATGCAGACTTCAAGAAGATATTCAAGATCAAAGCGGAATTTGACTCGGAGATGGACAAAGATAATAGGACCATAATGGATTATGCCGCCTTCATTAAAAAGATCGCTGAAGACGATAATCTGCATCCGTTCGATAAAGGGGGCATAGCTGCTGTCATCGAGTACGGCACGAGAATTTCCGGGAGACAGAAAAAACTGTCCACACGCTTCAACATCATTGCGGACGTTATCCGTGAATCCAGCTACTTTGCCAAAAAAGACAAGAAAAAGCTCGTCAGCCGCAGCCACGTGGAGAAAGCCATCGAGGAACGCTTCGAGCGTGTGGGTCTTATCGAGGATAAGATTCAGGAGATGATCGAAGAAGGAACGATCATGATCGACACAAAGGGTAGCGTCATGGGGCAGGTCAATGGTCTCTCGGTCTACCAAATGGGGGAATCTGCGTTCGGCAAACCGACACGTATCACAGCGAACACTTCTGTAGGCCGAGCCGGTGTCATAAACATAGAAAGAGAAGCGGACATGAGCGGCCGGACACACAACAAAGGAGTTCTTATCCTCGGTGGGTATCTCCGGGGAAAGTATGCCCAGAATAAACCTTTCTCCCTGTCTGCAAGCCTGGCCTTCGAGCAATCCTATGCGGGTGTGGATGGCGATAGCGCCTCATCGACCGAAGTCTATGCGATCCTTTCAAGCCTTTCCAAGCTACCGCTGAGGCAGGATATTGCCGTCACAGGATCTCTCAACCAAAAAGGAGAGATCCAGCCCATCGGTGGCGTCAACGAAAAGATCGAGGGATTTTTCGAAGTCTGCAAGAGTAAAGGACTGACGGGAACGCAGGGTGTCATCATCCCGCATCAGAACATCAAGAACTTGATGTTGAGAAAAGACGTGATCGATGCTGTCGAAAAGGGTCAATTTCACATCTACCCGGTAAAGAATATCGACCAGGGAATTGAGATCCTGACCGGAATCAAGGCAGGAAAAATTCGGAAAGATGGATCATTCGAGGAAGGGACAGTAAACTTTCTGGTCGACGAGGAATTGCAAAGGTTAGCTCAAAGCTGGAAGACATTCGCTGCATCACCCGAGAAAAACAAGAATTCTTAAGATTTTTTCCCAAGACCAACCTGTCCCTTCAGCCCATCGACCTCGGAAGGCGTAAGATATCGCCACTCTCCTTTTTTGAGCGTCCCGATCCCTATCCCCGCATAATTGATCCTTTTTAGCGAGAAGAGTGTGTGGCCGATGGCATCGAACATGCGTCTGACCTCGCGTTTTCTTCCCTCTGTCAACTCGATGCGGATCCTGGCAGACCTTGATTCAGACCCGAGATGGGTGAGATGAGCCGGCGCTCGTTTCTTTCCATCGAGGTATATGCCTCTTTCCAACTTTTGGAGGCTTTTGCGGGTGGGGATCCCTTTTGTTTTGACCTCATACACCTTTTTTATTCCATACCGGGGATGCATCAGCCGGTTCGCCAATTCCCCGTTATTCGTGATCAAAAGAAGTCCCTCGCTATTGAGGTCCAGCCTGCCGACAGGAAACACGCGTTTTTTCAGCTTGGGCAAAAGCTCCAGAATGGTGGGCCTCTTGAAGGGATCCTCGAGCGTTACGAGATAACCCGCCGGCTTGTTCAACAGGATATAGATGTCTGCCCGGTCTAATCTCACCCGCTTCCCGTCGACCCGGATAAAATCCTTTAAGGGATCTATCTGTATTCCCAGTTCCTCTATGACTGTATCGTTGACACTGATTCTGCCTTCGGTGATCATCCGGTCGGCCTCTCTTCTCGAGGCTACGCCGGCTTGGGCGAGGAATTTATTTAATCTCACGAGTTGCTAAAAATAGAAATTGAAACCGATGTGAAAGGTGAAATCTTTGATTTTTATCTCCTCAGCCTCGATATCAAAGGTGCCGTTGTTGTATCTGGCCTCTCCCAGCAGGGAGAACTTTTTCGCAAGGAACAGTTCCACACCCAGGCCCGCATTCCATCCCCCGCTCTTGTCCTTTCCAATATCCTTTATGTCTGCCGAGTACGTTCCGTATCCGAGTGTTAAATAGGGATTGACGATGGGAAACGGGAGAAAAAACCGGACGTTGAATCCGAGATAATTGTAGTTGATCTCCCGCGAATCCCATAGATTCCCGATATCGGAAGTCCCGATGTTGTGGGCCGCTTGATAAAAACTCCCTTCAACGACAAAAGTCAAAATTCTTACTCCCACACGTGCTCCGTAGAGGAACGCCGTATCCCTATCGAATTCGAGATCTCTAATATCGATGTTTTGTTGCGACCATCCTCCCTGGAGCCCGATAAAAAGCATACCGTCCCCGAACAGGTTGCCGCTCCCGAGTAAACACACAATCAAAACGCCCAATAAGACAATTCTTCGTTTCATTTGCTGCTCCCATAAAATAAATCATCTGTGCTATTCACGAGTCGAGGCCAACCCACCTCCATCCATCCACAAAGGTGAAAGAGGTGGCCCATGAAGTCGGAGATGACCACCGCGAACGGTAGGCAACAAAACGTCCGCAGCAAGATCGGCTCGGCTGAATAGTACAGCATTAGTTTAGTCGAGGTTTAGCCAGAATTTCCAGTACGCGGAGGTCAAAAAAATTCTGGGCATGCGCGGGGATCAAAAGGAGTGCCGTATCCGCTCCCTGCTCAGTGCCGCCTATGGACATACAGGGTTCCTGTGTCGATATGAAGCCTGCATCCGCTGCCATGAGTGCGATCTCGATGGCGACTTTTGTTCCTTGACCGAATACTCTCAACGTGAACGCCACAATTTCTTCAAGCTCATAAGTGCCCAGCTTTTTCCGGACGGCCCTTCCCACACCTCCAAGAGCATGCTGGCATGTAAGGACTTTTGCCCCTGCCTCTTCGATCCGGCGCCTTTCCTCCGGCAGAAGCTGCTGAAAATCCGGTTTGAGAAATCCCGTTGAATGGGACACAACAACAAGATTCCTTCCCGAAAAAAACTGAGTGGCGAGTGCTCCTGTTTTTCCGGAAGTCGACGCAACAAGGACATTCAAGACGTCCAGTTCTCTCACTCTACGGGACGCGATCTCCAGGGTTTGTTGTGTGTTTTCTTTCCCAGGATTATCAAAATAGACACAGGGAACCGAGATCTCCCTTTTCTCATCTGTTCCTCTTTCATCCATAGGTCTTTCTCCTTTTTCCCGTTCTTTTTTTCGTATCACGGTGTGAGGAGGATCTTGAGCGTTCCGGATCTTCTGGCCAGCTCAAAAGCCTCAAGGGCCTGTTCCAGAGCAAAATCTCCATCTATAATATCTTCCACATCCAAACGTTTGTCCTCAAGGCGCTTTATGGCCCCGGCAAAGGGCCCGCACCGGCTTCCGATCAGTTGGACCTCATTGACGACGATTTTCGACACATCGAAACATGGCGCCCCGCAGTAGGTGCTTTTTAGAACAACAGTCCCTCCGGGCAAGACAGTTTGCAGCGCTGTGTTCAGGCCTTCTTCATTCCCAGTGGCTTCAATAACCAGAGAAAAACCGGATTCGAAGACCTCTCCCCTCAAGTATGCATGAATTCCGTTCTTCCGGAGAAGATCCAAGTTTTTTTCATGTTTCCCCACACAGAAGATCGAGTTGCTCACCAGTGCTAGCACTCGAGCAATCAGCAGGCCAAGCTTCCCATCCCCTAAAACCAGAACTCGATCCCCCTGCGTAACACGGACCTGCTCCAGGACTTGAAGGGCAGCTGCCAGGGGCTCTATAAACACCCCCTCATTGACAGACACCGTTTCAGGAAGTCTATGGAGGTTTTTTACTGGGAGAGCGATGTATTCTGCAAAGACTCCATTTTTCCCAGAGATCCCCAAAACCTGCCTTGTGGGGCAATGTTTGGTCTCCCCACGGACACAGAAATCACAGGATCCGCAAGGGCAATTGATCTCACCGACTACCCTTTGTCCGATCAGATCTTTAGCGGGGGCTTCTTCCACGCGTCCGACGAATTCGTGCCCGAGAATTCCGGAAAATGGCATGTATCCTTTCACTATCTCGAGATCGGTGTTACAGATTCCGGTCTTGAGGATTTTAACGAGGGCTTCTCCAGGAGCCGGGATGGGATCCCGGACCTGTTTTAGCTCGAGCTTCCCTCTAGCGAATACCAGCGCCTTCATCCTGTCTCCATTGTCGTTCCTGCATCGCTCGATGTCAATACGCAGGAAACCTTTCACTATTAAATATGTATCTCAAAATCCTTGATAGGCTTTTTGCATGGCTGCATTATGTAGTGCCCCAATTGTATGGTGGAGAAAACCGTATGTAGGGCTGGACGGGCATGGTACATCTCTTAAGAGATGTGAGGGAAGCCCGGAATCGAGCGAAGTTTCCGCGCTGGGGAAACTGAGCGTGTTTTCGAAGTAGCAATTGGGGCACACGGAATGTCCCCTATCAAAGATTTTGAGGGGCATGGACAACAAACCTTTCGCTCCTAATATCGTATGAATTCGTGTAGAATAGAACAGAGGAAAAGACCAGTGGCTCGATTACAATTTGGGGAATCTGTTGCGATGGCCATGAGCTCTTTCTGGTCGAATAAACTCAGAACCTTTCTTACGCTGCTGGGAATCATCATCGGCGTTCTCACTATTATCGCGGTTGTTTCTATCATCCAGGGTCTCAATAACTATGTCTACACAAAAATGGCCTTTTTTGGCGCTAATGACTTCTCCGTTTCCAAGATGTCGATGATGATAACCTCGCTTCAACAATGGCGAGACGAGCAGAAACGGAAAGATTTTGCGCTGGAAGATATGAAGATTGTTCAAAGACTATGCGAGTCCTGCGAACTGGTGGGAGCTAGTGTAAGCACAGCCCGAACCGTAAAATACAGGAGCGAATCACTGAAGACCGTGGAGATCAGAGGAATCACCCATCTCGATCATATGATTGGCTCCGTTCTAGAGCTCCAAAGAGGAAGACACATCAGCAAAGACGATGAAGATCGCTCCCGATATGTCTGTATCGTTGGCGCAGATATCCAGGAGAAACTTTTTGGTCCGCTCGATCCTATCGGGAAAAGAATCAGGGTCGGCAACCATAATTTTTTTATTATCGGTTTAGGAGAGAAAAAGGGGAAACTTTTGGGATTCAGCCAAGACAATTATGTCCGGATCCCTATCACGACATTCCAAAAGATCTATGGCTCAAGACGAAGCATAAGAATAAACATCCACACGGCATCCCAAGCACAGATGGATACGGCTCAGAATGATGTGCGAACCATTCTCCGGTCGAAACGGCATGTGTCTTTCAATAAACCTGATGACTTCTCATTCCAGACATCAGATACATTTATTCAATTTTATAAAAGTGCGACAACCGGCATTTATTTTGCCATGATCGCCATCTCGTCTCTTGCTTTGCTTGTGGGAGGGATTGTCGTCATGAACATCATGCTTGTGGCAGTCACAGAGCGCACAAAAGAGATCGGCATCCGCATGGCCATAGGCGCACGACGAAAAGATATCCTCGTCCAGTTCCTGATCGAATCAGCTACAATATCTGCGACAGGCGGGCTCATAGGTATCCTTCTTGGATTTTTGCTGGCAAAGGCCGTATCAACTGCAACCTCAATGCCATCCACCGTCGATCCCATATCGATCGTCGTTGCTATCTGTGTCTCTGCGTCTGTCGGAATCTTCTTCGGCCTTTATCCAGCGAGTAAAGCTTCAAAATTGGATCCCATCGAGGCCTTGAGGTCAGAACAATGAGAACGGGAATCATTAATGAAATATTCACTATGGCTTTTGATTCTCTAAGGTCGAACAAACTCCGATCCTTCCTGACACTCCTCGGTATCGTGATCGGTGTGATGACGGTCATAGGAATGGTCTCGGTCATCCAGGGTTTGAACCGGTCCTTCCTCGCAGACCTGGAATCAGTCGGCTCAGACATCATTGCCGTTACCAAGTATGAACCCGGTATCCAGGTGGGCAACCGTTCGGAAGAGGAGAGACAGCGTAAGGATTTAACGATCGAAGACGCTGTAGCACTCGAAGAGGAGTGTTCTCTTGTCAAAGCGGTCGCCATCGATATCGTTGCGAGTGTGTTCGAAGATATCCCCATAAAATACCAGAACAAAAAAGCTCAGGATGCCTTCATCCTGGGCATGAACGAGAAATGGCCCCAAGTCCTCACTGTCTACAGACCAGTCAAAGGAAGGTTTATTATAAAAACCGATGTCAACCATCGGGCAAAGGTCTGTGTTCTCGGAGCAGAACTGAATGAGACTCTCTTCCCCCATTCCGAAGCCGTGGGAAAAGAGATCCGGATCGGGCCGGAAAAGTTCCTTGTCGTTGGCGTCCTCGAAAAAAGAGGCAGTATGTTCGGGCAGAGCCGGGACAATCTCGTTGGAATCCCTATCTCGACTCTTATGAAACATTTCCCCTACGACCTGGAAAACCTCGAAATTATCGCCACGCCCACAAAACATGGCTATCTTCAAGAAACGATAGAACAGATGATTAATGTCTTACGGCAAAGGAGAAAGGTGCCCTTCAACAAGCCCAATGATTTCGCCATTTACACTCAGGATACGATTGTCGACCTGTACAATCAGATAACAGGTGCGGCTTACATGGTCATGATCGTTATCTCGTCTATCGGGCTTCTTGTCGGGGGAATCGGTGTCATGAACATCATGCTCGTCTCGGTCAAAGAGAGGACCAGGGAGATCGGTATACGTAAGGCCATCGGTGCACGCTCATCGGATATCCTCAAGCAATTTCTAATCGAGGCGATTTTTCTCACGGGCACAGGAGGTGCCATAGGCATTATTATCGGCTTTATGATCGCCTTTATCGTCAAATCCGCCACGCCACTTCCTGCTTCTGTAACGCTCTGGTCGATCTTTCTCGGATTTTTTGTATCGGTCTCGGTGGGACTTTTTTTTGGAATCGTTCCCGCTCAAAAAGCAGCACGCGTCGATCCTATCATCTGCCTTCGATATGAGTGACACCGAACAGGCCAGATATTCACTCCCCAAGGAATTCAGAGGCCTTCTCTAGTGCAAGTTCTAAATTCTCTTTCTTTTGACCGGCAATCTCCACAAGCGTCGGTCTCCCTCCGCCCTTCCCTTCGATCAGCGGGGAAACAACAGGAATGCAATCTCTCATATCCCGTTCCGATTTTTCCGAACTTGCCAGAATCAGATGGACTCTATCCTGGAGCTTTGTTCCGAACAGGACGATATAATCGCCGCTCCTGATTATGGCGAGAGCGAGAAAACGCACCTCATTAGGGGATTTTCCGGTGAAGACTTTTTTTATGACTTCTCCCTCTGCATTTTTCACGATCTCCTGCGCCTCGATGTTAAGGAGCCTCTCCTGTGTTTTTTTCATCTGTCTCCGCACGTCCTTGATCTCGGTGATCATCTTATCGATGGACCCAACAAGCTCCCCCTCTCCCACATTGAACTTGACAGCCACATCTCGAATGATCCTGTTTTTTATCCCATAATCGATGAGAGCCCGGCGGCCACACACGAATTCGAACCTCAGGTTATTCCGGATCCTCTCCCACCTGAGAATCTTGATCAATCCGATCTCCCCTGTTTTGTTCGGATGGGTCCCTCCGCATGCCGAGTAGTCAAAATCAGAAATCTGCACCACTCGAATGTGCCCTGACTTCTGCGGAGGCTTGCGGAGGGGGACCTTTTCGATCATCTCTTCCGGTGTGATATATGTGCAGATCTCTTCATCCTGGAAGACGACCTCATTGGCCAAAGTTTCCACTTTCTCGACATCATCCTCTGTGATATCTCTCAAATCGATCTCGACTGTCGAAGTTTTGACACCCAAATGGAAGGATTGGGTTCTCGCATCAAAAAGCGTGTCAAAGCACTGTGAGAGAATATGCTGGCCGGAATGCTGCTGCATATGGTCAAAACGTGTTTCCCACTCGATGATGCCGCTGACGGTGTCAGCCTCGACTTCGCTCTTCATAACGTGCAGGATCTTTGTGCCCTTCTCCTGAACGTCCAGAACCTCCACACCGTTGATCTTCCCCTTATCCGCTGGCTGACCCCCAGACTCCGGATAGAAACATGTCTGGTCAAGAATTAAAGCCGGCTGTTTCTCGTATACTTCCCTTCCGATGACCTTTGCCTTAAACTCTACTTGATAGGGATTGTCAAAATAGAGCCGCTTCGTTCCAAGTTTCATTCGCTTCACCCCAAATACTATTAAAAGCCAAACGTTACTTCTTGTTATTTACGACAGAAAGGATCCGGCCGGTGATCTTGAAATGCTTTTTAGCCACCCTATCCAGGATCCCGCTTCCATGCTTTCGGATAAGCTCTACTCCCACCTCTTCAGTTTTGGCCGAAGCTCCCTTCGGGAGATCGAGCCCCACATCTTGAGAAAGGAAATAGAGACGCTTCAAGAATTCAGCCCGAGCCAGGATAGAAGCTGCAGCCACAGCCAGGTCCACTTCCGCCTTGGTCTTCTGGATGAGTTCGATATTCCGGCCCTTTTTCATGAGTGCGTTGAGAACAAATGCTTTATCCCCGAACTGGTCAGTGATGGCAAGAGTGCAGGGGACTTCCTCGAGCAGGTTTTCGATGGCGCGAGAGTGGGCCCAAGCAAGCAGTCGGTTGAGATTCCTGAGCTTCATATACAGTTCATTGTATTTTTCAGGCCCGATGGCCACAACCGTATGGATGTATCCCTGCCTGATCAGGTCCGACAATTCTCGAACGCGATTATCGGATATCCTTTTACTATCTTTGATCCCCAACTCTACGAGAACATCTTCCTGACCCTCGGGTAGGAAAAAACCAGCCACGGTTAATGGTCCATAGTAGTCACCTTTCCCTGACTCATCAGTGCCGATACGGCCTCTTGCTTCTGGAAACAGGCTCGATTGCCTCACCGTTTCTCCATGTCCTTATCCAATCTCTACAGCTTTAGTTTTACAATTTCCTGACATTTAATCAAGAGCACTCTGCACATTCCCCAATTTATAATAGGATGAATGTAGATTTGCGTCATTAAATGTTCAGATTGTATGATGAAGAAAACCGTTTGAGGCTTGAGCGGCCATGGGCTTGGATAAATTGACAGGCTATTGGATAAGATGACGGCTCTTGGCCTCTCGGATAAGCTCATCCCTAAAATCGGGATGTGCGATGTCGATAAGAGCTTTCGTTCGTTCCTGGAGGTTTTTTCCATGGAGGAAGGCAACTCCAAATTCCGTCACAACATATTTGACATCCGCACGTGTAGTCACAACACCGGCTCCCTTCTTGAGGAAGGGAACGATCCTCGACATTTCCCCTCCCTTGGCGGTCGAAGGAAGGGAGATGATGGGTTTTCCACCTTTAGAATGTGCTGCTCCCCTGATGAAATCCACCTGGCCCCCAAAGCCACTGTAAATGTAGGAGCCGATCGAGTCCGAACAGACCTGACCTGTGATGTCCACTTCGATCGCAGAGTTAATGGCAATCATATTATCGTTTCGTGACACATTAAAGGGATGATTCGTGTAATCGGTGGGATGAGCCTCAAATATCGGATTATTATCCGCAAAATCATACAGTCTGCTCGATCCCAGTAAAAAAGTCATGATGATCTTATAGGGATGGAAGGTCTTCTTAGCGCCTGTGACCGTACCCGATTCAATGGCCTCCATCACTCCGTCCGAGACCATCTCCGTATGGATACCCAGATCACGCCTGCCCTCCAAAGCCGCCAGGACAGCATCAGGAATTCCACCGATGCCCAGCTGAAGTGTGGACCCATCTTCGATGAGATCGGCGATGAATCCCCCGATCTTTTTCTCCACATCACTGAAAGGTTTCTTTTCGAGCTGAGGCAGGGCTTTGGAGACCTCGACAATCTTGTGCACTCGAGAGACATGGATGAATGAATCCCCCAGAACCCGGGGCATCTTTTCGTTCACCTGAGCAATGACAACTTTGGCTGTCTCTGCCGCTGCTTTGGAAGCCAGAATTTCAACCCCATAACTCATAAAACCGTGCTCATCCGGAGGGGAAAGATGGAGCATGACGGCATCCAGGGGCATCTGGTTCGTGTAGAAGAGATCAGGGATCTGATGGAGGAAAATGGGGACGTAGTCGGCCCGGCCCTCATTGATGGCTTTTCTGTCCGCCGGCCCGACAAAAAGAGAGTTATGCCGGAAATGTCCCTCCATCTCCGGTCTGGACAGGGGGTCTTCTCCAAGAAGGAGAACATGGGCAAGCTCGACATCCTTCAGCTCATCCTTTCGTCGAGCCAAGGCATTCATCAAAACATAAGGGGACGCTGCATTCCCGCTGATATAAACACGATCGCCGCTTTTTATGCCGGATACAGCTTCTTCGGCAGTAACCAACTTTTTTTTATAATCGTCGACCCAACTCATCTCTTTTCCCTAGATTTTACGTTTCTTACCTTTTTTGGATCTCAGATATTTATCCATCTCTGTGGCTGCAATACGCGCATCACCCATTGCCAGGATTACCGTAGCGCCACCACGGATGATGTCCCCACCAGCATAAACCCCTTCCATGTTTGTGGCCATGGTGTCCCAATTCACCTCAACATTGCCCCATTTTCCCACTTCGAGCTCGGGAGTTGTCTGTCCGATCAGAGGATTCGAGCTGTTTCCGATGGCCACAACGGCAAGGTCGACTTCCATGATGAATTCCGAACCTTCGATGGGAACAGGACGTCGCCTCCCGGAATCATCCGGTTCTCCCAACTCCATTCGGAGACATTCCATGGCTTTCAGATGGCCTTTGTCGTCACCGATGAACCGGGTGGGAGTTGTCAGGAAATGGAACTCGATGTCCTCCTCTTCGGCGTGATGGACCTCCTCGACTCGAGCTGGCATTTCTGCTCTGGACCTTCGATAGACACAGGCAGAAAATTCTGCACCGAGCCTTTTGGCTGTCCTTACAGAATCCATGGCTACATTCCCCCCGCCAAGAACAGCGGCCCTCTTCGCCAAGAAGACCGGTGTGTCATAGGCGGGAAAATCATAGGCCCGCATTAAATTTACGCGCGTGAGATATTCGTTGGCTGAATACACCCCCACCAGGTTTTCACCCGGAATCCGCATAAAATTAGGCAATCCTGCACCTGTTCCAATAAAGAAGGCCTCGTACCCCTCTTTTTTCAGATCGTCGATCGTGGCCGTCAAGCCAACAACAAAATTGGTCTTCAGCTTGACTCCAAGGCTTTGCAAGTAATCGACTTCAGCGCTCAAGATCTTCTTCGGCAGGCGGAACTCAGGGATACCATAAACCAAAACCCCCCCGGCGACATGGAGAGCTTCGTATATCGTGACATCATGCCCTTTTAAAGCCAGGTCTCCAGCAACCGTCAAACCTGCAGGGCCCGCTCCCAATACAGCGACTTTATGGCCTGTCGACGGCGGGAGCTTCGGGATGTGAACCTCACCCGTATCTCTCTCATAGTCGGCAGCGAACCGCTCCAGGTTCCCGATGGCGACAGGAACCCCGGTCGCCTTTTTCAAGTTACACACTTCCTCACACTGCGTCTCCTGGGGGCACACTCTCCCACAGATCGCCGGAAGGACATTGGTCTCCTTGAGCTTACGCACACTCTGTTCATAATCCCCTATTTCAATGAGCTTTATGAAGGTGGGGATGTCAATTCCAACAGGACAACCCATCACGCACTGAGGATTGGCACAATCCAGGCATCTTTTCGCTTCTTCGCTGGCCATTTTCTCAGCTAAACCCTTATTGACCTCTAAAAAATCATGATTGCGAACCTCAGGATCCCTTTCCGGCATTTTCTGACGCGGAAGTTTCATCCTCTCTTTCACGGGAATCGATTTCCGTAATTCTTTGCGCCAGTCTTCATTAAATCTTGCTCGCAATTTTTCTTTAAGCTCAGGGGGCATCTCTTTTTTTTCTGCCATTTTGCACTCTTTCTAATCTGTTGCCTTAGGGGAAATTTTTCTTTTCCCAGTAGGATAGAGATTCAATCTCATCCTCAAAATAGGATTTTCTCCGGATAAACAACTCATCCCAATTGACAAGATGACCGTCAAATTCGGGGCCATCGACACAAGCAAATTTTGTCTTGCCGTCCACAGTGACGCGGCAGGCTCCGCACATCCCTGTCCCATCCACCATGATGGGATTCAGGCTAACGAGAGTTTTCACTCCCAAGGGCTTTGTGGATTCGGAACAGGCATACATCAGGTATGTGCAGCCAATGGATATGACACGGTCGATCTTTTTTTGTTTCTTGATCACATCCTCAAGAGTTTTATGGATGTAGTCTTTGCAGTCGTAATAACTATCTCTTGACGAAACATAGAACTCGTCGCTCACAGATCTTAGCTTATCCTCCCAATAAAGGAGAAAATTCGCTTTGACATCAAGGAGAGTGATCACTTTGTTTCCAGCCTCTTGCATGGCCCTGGCAATGGGATAAATGGCAGCAATGCCAAAACAACCCCCCGCACAGAGGACCTTTCCGTACTTATCGATCGCCGCAGGGCGCCCGAGGGGTCCGACGAAAACCGGGATCTCATCCCCTGCTTCAAGAAGAGACAGTTTGTGTGTCGAAGTTCCGACCACAAGAAAGATACAAGTAACACTTCCTTTCTCTGTATCCCAATCGGCAACGGTCAGAGGGATCCTCTCACCAAAGTCATCGACCATGAGGATAACGAACTGACCGGGTTTGCATTTTTTTGCGATCTGGGGGGCTTCAACCTCGATGAGATGAATATTCGGAACCAAACGTTCCCTTTTTAAGATCTTTGCCATTATTTTCCTCTTTTGATCTTTACTGGAATGGATTTTTGGGGATAGTGTCCTTTGGACTGGGGAAATACAATGCCCAGTCCGGAAAATTTGGGAGCCTCGTTCCAAACGAAATGAGATTCGACCAATCCCCGAGGGATTGCCTCCGAAATTCTGAGCACACCCTCCATTCTTCCGCTCGACGACTCCACAACAAGAGGATCATCATTTTTGCATCCCAGTTTTTCTGCGTCTTCCGGATTCATTCGAATCCAACGGGAATTCTGTAAAATTGCAAACCCTCTATTTTCAGAGCTCAATCGTATGTTTCTGTAACAATTTGGATCAAGTCTCAGAATGAGCTTGAACGGGTATTTTTGAGAAACATCTTCGGCAACATCCTTGAATGCCACCGGGGTGAATTGACCCGCGCTTTTCTGTTCCTCTTTGATAAGAACATTCCCTTCCTTCTCAAGTTTAGATGAGCTGGCGTTGGCGAAACCTGGAAAAACCTGCCTGATCTCCTTCATGATATCGGCAGGCTTTTTGTAATCCAATCCTTTGACTTTTATTCGTCGCGCGAGCTCGGAAAGGATCCACCAATCGGGCTTTGCCTCTCCAAGAGGATCGATAATTCTCCGGAACATCTGTATGCGGCCTTCGACATTGACATAAGTTCCTTCGGTTTCAGCAAATGTGGTGGCAGGAAGAAAAACATCGGCTTTTTCAGAGTGTTCATCGTAATAACTGTTCTGGACGACTATAAAATCAAGGTTTTTTGCCCTGGGTATCGCGGCGGACCCTATGAGGTAAAGCCCTTTTATATTGCCTTCGGCAACAGAGCGAAGGATCTGATCCTTCGTGACCACACCTTTTGAGGAGGAATCCGTCAGTTCATAAAGTCCTCTATCGTTACATCCTGAAGCGAGGGGCATTAATCGAGCGCCACTCAATAGGGCCAGATTCCGGACCGCAGAAATATTGTTCGTTTCAGAGGGAGATTGCGCAAGTCCTGCACCAAGCAGGATCACAGCAGACTCTCCACTGGCGAGGACATGGGAAACCTGCTTCAGGGAGTCCGGGTCAACACCGGTCAGTTTTAAGGCATCGGCCGCTCGGATTTTTTCTAAAGATTGGACAAAATCATCGATACCACCGATGTTTGGGATACCCTTTTCCTCAAAGCCGTTGAGCAAAAACTTGGCGAGGAAGCCAAAAAGAAGAGATTCCGAACCAGGCCTGATCCGCAACCATCGCCAAGCGAACCGGTTGAGGAGGAATTCTGTGGGGCTGACTACGATCAGTCTGGCACCGTTCTTGACGGCTTTAAGAACTTCTAGCCAGATAATGGGATGTGATTGGACGATATCCACGCCAGCCAGAACGATCGTTCTAGCCTCTGAGATATCTTTAATATCGAAATTGAGCCTGGTAGAGGAACCGCCTTTAAGGGCGGCCTTGGAGAGATCTTCCAAAGGGGAAAACAACGCGCATGTCTCGATATTCTTCGTTTTCAAAACATCACGAGCGAACTTGCGTGTGACATACATATCTTCACAGGTTAACTGAGGAGATTCGACCAGCCCGATTTCCTTGCCTTTAAGCGCTTTGAG
>JASFPP010000089.1:0-14463 GCA_050115915.1 Candidatus Aminicenantota bacterium | reverse complement strand
TGCAAGAATTATTTATAGGGAGAGCCTCATGAAATAAAAAAGGGATGGTTTAAATCGTGGATTTATTTTCCGGCAGCCTTGAGAAGCGCCTCCTTGAGTTTTTTGTTGATCTTTACATCATTCCCTTCAGCTATTTTCAAATAGTCCATACCTTTCTGGTATTGTTTGCTCATAAGGTAAATATTGATCAAGTTATTGTAGGCATCTTTGTGCTTGGGATCAACGGTGACAGCTTGTACATACATGTCGTGGGCTTGCTGGAACTCTCTCAGCTTGAACAGAATGTTGCCGTGGATGTAGTGATAATCCGCAGGGACCTCATCCGTAGTGGCCACAGGCGTAGATAGTCGATGATCAAGGGCTTGTGTGCCTCTTTCATCATAGGTCCCCGTATCTCTTGCCTCCCGCATCTTATTGATACGCACTTGCTCCATATTCATTTTCATTTTGACGATGAAAGAGTAATTCTCCTTGGCTGATTCCATCCGCGTCCTCGCTAGCTCAAGGTCACCTTTTCGATAGGCAATCTGAGAGAGCATAAAGTGGGAATCCGCATGCTGGGGCATAATATTCAGGGATTCAGTGAATTCTTTTTCGGCCTTGTCCAACTTTCCTTTGCCAAATTCCTTCTTTCCTTTTTCAAATCTTTTGTTTGCTGCCTGATATTTCTGGAAAAGTTTGTATTCCTCTCTCGTAAAATCCTCTTGAGCGAAGGTCGAGCCACACAAGAAAAAAAGTAAAAAGATGAGTGAAAGAACCGCTAACATTTGTTTCGATTTTGCCATTCCCGACTCCCAATCCATATGAATTTCTCTTTTACCTCGAGTTATATTGTAATCCCAACCCCCTACGAAAATCAACGATCGTGTTTGGACTTCACTGTCGGACGATAAAATCAAAAATTTGTGAATTATTCCTAGTATTTCTATATATTTTGTGGTATTATTAAATTTGTATACATACCGGGCAAACATCCACTCCTTCCTTTTCCCACTGAATCTAGTTCCCATAAATACAGCCGGTTCTTCTTCACGAGCTTAAAATAAAAATGAACCATTTTAGGACAAATTGCGTCTTAGAAGATGATATGTATGGAATTCTATGCCGTTATGTCGGCGATATTCATATATCAAATTTTAAAATCATGTAAAAAAACAAATCTTAGGAGGGCATGATGAAAACTCTATCTTCAAAGACAAAATTAATTCCACTGTTTATTGGAATGTTTGTTCTAATCACAACTGGAGCGTCTTTCGGCGATACCGAAGATACGATTAACAAATCATTCACTGTCGCCCCTGGCGGTCAATTGATTATGGATACGGCTCGGGGTTCCATAGAAGTCCGCGGCAGCACAGGAAACAGAGTGGATATCGAGGTCATCCGGACAGCGAAAACATCGGATTCGGATAAAGCCAAAGAAATTTTTGGTTATTTGCGCTTCGATTTCAAACAGACCGGGAACGATGTGATAATTAAGGGAATTAAAACAACAGACTCGAGCAAAAAACTGAATAAATTAAGAGTTAAATTCATCCTCTCCGTTCCCGAGAACTATAACGTGGACCTTAAAACAAGCGGAGGCAGCATCTCTGTCGATGATCTCGAAGGAACAGTGGATATTCAAACTTCGGGGGGAAGCTTAGACCTGAACAATATTAAAGGATCCGTTACAGGTAAAACATCCGGAGGCAGCATCTCAATCGGCACGGTCAACGGTAACGTGAAGGTCAACACATCAGGAGGGAGTATACGGATCGACAACGCCTATGGAATGGTCAATGCTCACACTTCCGGCGGGGGTATCACCGTAAACGAGGTGATGGGGACCATTCAAGCCGAAACTTCGGGGGGTTCTGTGAAAGCTTACATCTCCGAACAACCCAAGGGTGATTGCAGACTGAAAACTTCGGGGGGCAGCATCACTGTTTATCTTGCCGAAAATGTCGCCCTGAATGTGGATGCAGGCACGAGCGGCGGGAGCATCCATACAGACTTCCCCGTAACCCTCAAGGGTAAAATCAGCAAAAGAGAGCTAAAAGCTCAAGTTAACGGCGGGGGACCGGAATTATACCTCCATACCTCCGGGGGCAGCATCTACATAAAGAAAAAATAAACCTCCCCAAAGATGCAGGGGCGGTTCCCTGAACGACCCGCTAGGGTATAGAACTCGACATCCAATGAATATCCGGATTTTTTAACCAGCCTTTCCGGCTGTTCAGCTAAAACAGGGCTTTAATAAAATAAAACGTCATTATTCCCGACGCGATCAGCTTCAACAGCATTCCAAACATAACGCCCATAAAGACACCCCATCCTGCCTTCAGGGCCTGCCTCCCTTCTTTTCCTGCCGTCAGTTCTCCAATGATTGCACCAAGGAATGCGCCAACGATAATTCCAAAGGGAGGGAATAAAATGAGTCCACCGAACAGACCTAGAACCGCTCCCCAAAAACCCGCTTTCGAGGCCCCGAACTTCTTCGCCCCTGCAGCTGGTACGATATAATCCAGAGCGGTAACAACGATCGTGATGATGGCCATAATCACCAGGAACTTTGCGCTGAAAGGCTCCCATCCCTTGGCAATGGAAAGAAGGATTAATGCGAGAAAACTGAATGGAGGCCCCGCAATACCCGGAATGATACATCCAATAATCCCGATGATAAGACAGATCAATCCGAGTGCAATCAGAACGATCATCGCAATATCCATTATTGATTGGCGTACAGGTAGGATGCCATAAAATAGAGCCTGGCCATATCCTCCATGACCTTTGGAGTCACGATGTAGATCGAATCGGCTGCGGTGTGAATACCGAAACGCTGTCCTCCACTCGAAGAGTTAGTATACGCAGGGATTCCCTTGGCAAGAAAAGGAGCATAATCGCTGTTTCCCCCTGTGGGAGATATCTCCCCAGTACTGATGTGAGGATTGATGAAATATTTCTCATTCACCCTGCAAAGAAAATCATACAAATCCGGATAGGTTTTTCCTCCGGTCACACGGATTCCGGTTCCGGCTCCTGCCACATCGATGTTCACCATCATGATGGGTTTGGACGGATATTCAGGAAGGTGGGCTGCCATGTGCTTGCTCCCCAGAAGCCCTAGCTCTTCTGCTCCAAAAAGGGCAAAGATTATGGAGCGTTTCGGCTTTGTTTTGAGTCGAGAGAAGGCATTAGCCAGCTCCATCACGATCGTTGATCCGCTGGCATTGTCACTGGCTCCCGGATGGATGATCGGCCAGGGGCCTAGATGGTCCAGATGTGCACCAAACACCAAGTATTCATTTTTCAATATTGAGTCCGAACCTTCGATCATACCAATAACGTTGTATGTTGTTGCATCAGGATGATGGGCGCCCTTTGCATCGATCGCGGCACGAACCCCAGTGGCGAAACTGAAATGATTCCCGTCTCTAAGCAAAGCGCTCAAACTCTGTAAATCATATCCTTTTTTCTGAAGCAGCAAATTCGCCACCTCATTCCCCACCATAACCATGGGCAAGTTTTCAACATAGACTCCGGAACCAGAGACAACGGCTCTGTTGATGAGGATCATCCCTGCAGCACCATGTTTTTGCGCATTCAAGAGCTTCACTGCTCGCTCTGTGTACGCCGAAAAATCTTTTCCCTGGATCCGTGGAGTTCCACGTAGAGTGGCTACGATCTTACCGTTCACATCGACTCCCCTGTAATCGTCCCACTCGAGTTCAGGAGCGGTAAGTCCGAAGCCGACAAAAACAACCTCGGCTTCAACCTGACCGAACCCACTGTAAAGTGTGGGGCAAAAGTCTTTATAAATCGTCATTTCTTTAACAGTGGGTTTTCCCTCTTTATCTTTGGAATCCGGAGGGAGAGTTAGAGAAAAATGGGTTTCCCGCATTTCGTTGTAGGCCATAGGGAAGGGCTGAAGGAAGCTCTCACTGTAGACCGGCTCCAGTCCCCACTCTTCATACTTCGATGACACAAATTTAGCCGCACGGTCAAAACCCTCAGTACCTGACAGGCGGCCTCCCATCTTATCGGACGTGAGCACTTTCATGATCTCATAGATATCTCCGCCCTTGATGGACATCATAACGTCCTCCACTTCATCCGCGGAGAGGACAAGTGTTAGCGAAAATATCACAACTCCTAACAAAAGACGTTTGAGCAACATTTTGATTCTCTCCTTTCTGGACACACCAGTTCCCAGGACCGCGATAAGACCCGAGTCAATCAGCATAATCAAGATCGAATAAAATTTCAAACACTGCAGCTAGAGTTTCCAAATCCATGTTTATGTCACTTCTCGCAATCAAGTTTCCATGATATTACGGATGAGGACTTGAACCGACAAAATTGTCAGTTATTATACATAAATGTTGGAAGTGTCGATCGTCTTGAATTTGTAAATCCTTTAAAATGAATAGGATAAAAATGGCACACTTATTGCTTTAACGAAAATTGAATTTTAAGAAAGGAGATGTTCAATGAAAAAAGCTTTACTGACTTTGACACTTATTGGTTTCCTGGTTCTTCCATCCTTCGCACAGGGAAATAGCTGGAATGGAGGGAACGGCAAGGGAAAACATGGACCCGGTTGGGGAATAGGGTTTAACGGGGGGATGGCAGAACTCATCAATAGCCTCCCTCACGAAGATTTAAGCGATGAGGAAATATGGGGTATGACTTACATGTATGAAGAAGAAAAACTGGCAAGAGATGTCTATCTTACTCTATACAAGACCTGGAAAATTAAAATTCTCAAAAACATCGCAAACAGTGAGCAAAGACATATGAACGCCATGAAACTTTTGCTCCAAAAATATGATATTCCTCTTCCTATCGAAAATGACGAAGTGGGATTTTTCTCGAATACAACGCTTCAACAACTCTATCATGAACTTGTCGCTCAGGGCGAGCCCAGCCCCGAAGATGCTGTTTATGTAGGTGCGACTATCGAAGATCTGGATATTTTCGACTTGAAGACCTACATTTCTCAAGCCGACAATTCAGATATCAGGACCGTATACCAGAATTTGATGAAAGGATCCCGCAATCATTTGAGAGCCTTTGTCAGACACCTAAGTAAATATGAGGTGACTTACGAAGCACAGTATCTCAGCCAGGACGAGGTGAACGAGATCATCAGCTCTCCGATGGAAAGAGGCTTGGTCGACGAGGACGGCAATCCCATCTTCGGCAACACAGGCTGGTGAGAAAAAAAGGGACGCTCACCAATGTATGGAGAGCGTCCCTTTTTTTAATCCAAAATTTATAAATCCCTTTGAAAATCTATACTTATAAAATTTGAGGTGATCAGGTATAATTGAAAAACATCGAATAGAGATGTCAAAGGGGGTTTCGATGAATAAATTCAATAATTATGCAGTCACTGATCTCCCCAGCCCTAAACGTATTGAAGCTCTCGTTGATGGTGTGTTTGCTCTATCCATGGTTTTGCTGGCTTCGGGATTAGCTTTACCTGAGGTCCTTCGACCGTCTGGGCGAATGGATCTCGTACAAACACTTTCTCAAATGTGGCCGAAGTTCCTCCTATACGGATTGAGCTTTCTTGTTCTTGGGGTTTATTGGACACTCCATCAAAAACAGTTCCGCATCATAATCGGCTATGACGGAGTTCTTCTCTGGATCAACATCATTTTTCTCATGTTTGTGGCCCTGGTGCCTTTCTCTACATATCTCCTCTCCAACCAGTATAAGGAATGGCTGTCTATAGTCTTCTACGGCACTAACCAGATCGTGGTTTGTCAATGGCTTTTCCTGCACTGGTGTTATGCCTCTCATAGACATCGACTCATCAGACCGGACACTTCACCCCATCAGTGCAGAATTCCGATGATTTTGTTTCAGTCCATATCTCTCGGATTCTTAACGGCCATAGTTGTTGCATCCTTTAGCCCCATCATCGCCCTGATTCTTTTTGGACTCACAGTTATCATAACTATGGGACTATTAACCTCTAGACACCGAGACCTCTATGCCGATCAATGGGAAATAGGAGAATAGATCCTTTAACGATTAAAGCCGAGAATTCGTTCACTGATGAAACTTTGATCCCCAGCAGTGAGTGCTTATTCAATCCAGAGATCGCGTTCCATGTCCTTCCAAAACTCGACCTTCATATAATTGTGCTGGAATACACCCATATGGTAGGGATCGTTCTTTTTATAT
The DNA here is from genome assembly GCA_050115915.1 of Candidatus Aminicenantota bacterium. Lineage (GTDB taxonomy): Bacteria > Acidobacteriota > Aminicenantia > Aminicenantales > Aminicenantaceae > WTAW01. The sequence goes on along the minus strand of JASFPP010000089.1, from coordinate 8,286 downwards.
TCTTCATAGGGACCGGTATAATTCGCACGACGCTTTTTGTAGGCCTCGTAATCAGCCATACTTTCATATTCCCACATCATGACATGACGGCCGGACTCTTCCCCCGCTACGGACTTCACGAAATAACGGACGCTCTTCCATTCTTTAAAAAGTTCTCTGTGATCGTTCACCCACTGGAACCATCCACGTAGGGCTTTTTGATGTTCCTCTTCTTTCCCTTCTTTGACCAACCAGCTTTCCACTTCAAAGATGGCCATTTCAACGCCTCCTCATACGGGGTTTTATTGCGCCGAATTCCGCGCCGTATCTCTCGAGGATGTTATAATCATAATCGCAAGTCCCCCCTGCTAAATCACTCTGTCCACTCTTCCCTTCACCGGATGGAACACCGATCGAAGAGAACAACCGCTCCTTCCACAATGAAAGAGTGATCCCCCCAAAGAAACTAGCTCGAATAAAGTTACGCCGTTTAATAACCCAGCGATTTTTTCCCATTCTTACCTCCTCCATCGGATCATGTCTGGTAGGAAGGATATCCTAGCCTCTCTTCCCGAGTCAAGACTTGCAATCAAGTCCCATTCAGTATTACCATTACCCGTTAAAGGAATAGATCGCCACTTTATAAATACACATAATTTCAAGGAGACTTAGATGAGAAAAATCAGGATCGCGCTATTATATTTCATATGTTTCAGCACATTCCTTTTTGCTGAAGAGAAAACTGAACGGCCGATGACAGTCGACGATGCTCTCAACATGGTGAGGGTTGGCGATGCTCTGATCTCGCCGGATGGCCAATGGGTGTTTTTTTCCAAGTCGGAACTAGACTGGAAGAAAAACAAGAGAAAATCAACATACTACAGGATCCCGGCGGACGGTGGCAAGGCCTTCCAGTACATCGGCAAAGACGGGGGAAGCGCTTTCCGATTTTCACCCAACGGCGAATATCTCTCCTTTAGACGTTCAGTGGATAAGAAGAATCAGCTTTTCCTCATGCGTACTTCCGGAGGCGAAGCGATTCAACTGACCGAGCATAAAAGCAGCATTGGATCTTACAGATGGACGCCTGATTCCTCCAAAATATTCTTTATGGCTCCCAGGATCCGGAGCAAAGAAGAAGAAAAGGAGCATAAAGCCGGCAGCGATGTCATCTACGTGGATGAAGGGCCGCATGGGCAAAGAGAGGGCCAATGGCGACATCTCTGGATGTTCGATATCGAGCAGCAAAAAACAACGTCAATAATCGAAGAAGATATCCTTATCGGTGATTTTGACATTTCCCCCGATGGAAAAAAAATACTCTTCACTGCACGCTTTTCCAACCGCCGAAATGAGCAGTATAAAAGCGAGATTTATCTTCTTAACATCGAAAATAAAAAAAGAATCCAGTTGACAGATAATAATACGCCCGAAGGCTTTCTGTCCTGGGCTCAGGATGGCAAAAGCTTCGCCTTTCTGGCTGCAGACGATAAAGAATGGCTTAACAGAAACAGCAAAATATTCGTTATGGACATGGGAACAAAAAAATATCGCTTACTGTCCTCAAAATTCGAAGGCAATATCCGAGGGATTTTTTGGACACCCGACTCCCGAGCGATCATTTTCAACGGCCAGCAACGGACGAACTCCAATCTTTATAAGATCGATGTCGCAACGGGTGATGTCAAACAGTTGACTCAAATCTCAGGAACACTCAGAGTTACCTCCTTATCAAAAGACAGGACAAAGATGGTTTATACTTTTTCTGATTTTGACACACCTGCAGATGTTTATGCTTCTGCCGTCGAATCCTTCGAACCCATCCGTCTGACAAACGCCAATCCTTGGATCGATGAAATACTCCTCGCCTCTATGGAGGTTATTCGATGGAAAAGCGTCAAAGGCTTCGAGATCGAAGGGCTCCTCCATCTCCCCGCCGGTTACACAAAGGGATCTCGCCTCCCCCTCATGCTGAACATCCATGGAGGTCCTGCCGGTTGTTTCACGAATAGCTTCCGCGCCAGCTACCACATCTATGCCGGACTAGGTTATGCCTCCCTCTCACCTAATGTCAGAGGTAGCAGTGGTTATACGGACGAGCTTCGTGAAGGGAACACCGTCCAGGCAGGAGATGGCATTGGAAAAGGGGACTATTGGGATTTGATGAACGGTGTGGACTCTTTGGTCGAACAAGGCATCATCGACCCCGAAAAAATGGGGCTTCGGGGATGGAGCTATGGGGGGATTCTGGGCGGATGGACTATAACACAGACAGACCGGTTCAAAGCCGCTTCCATCGGAGCGGGTGTCTACGACTGGGCATCAGAATACGGGCCGGGATTCAACCACGACGTTCGTCTCTGGCATATCGGTGGAACCCCTTGGGATAATCCTGAAGCATGGCGTGAACAGTCGGCCTATACTCACGTCAAAAACATCACGACACCGACATTCCTGATACACGGAATGAACGACACGACAGATACTGAAGCTCAAAGCATGATATTTTTCACTGCCATAAAAGATATCGGCAAAGCACCCGTGCGCTATATCCGTGTTCCCCGCGAACCTCACGGATTCAGAGAACCCCGCCATCAGCGTATTCGGGATATCGAGGAAATCAGATGGATGCAGAAATATGTGTTGGGTTTGGAATGGAAGCCCTGGGAACGCCCAAAGGAAAAAGAAGAAGACGAAAAATAAGACCGGAAAAATAAACTCCACCCCTCGACTTTAATCTTCTCATAATCACTTCTCTAATCGTTTGACGTGTTTGGAATAAACTCAAAGGGGATTTTGTCTAATTGTTAAGAGCGAACAATGGGACTCACAGAAAATCATAACGACCAGAAAAAGGCAACTTTTTTGCCCGAGTTTACGTCTATATATATGAGAGTCAACGATGAATAAAGATAAGGAGAATACAATGAAAATCAGAGATAAATTGGCAATTTTTTTGGTGGCGGCTTTGATCACGTTTGTAGGATTTAGCCTGATCGCTTCATCCTCTGTGGATATCTTGAAGGTCGGCAAAAAAGCAGGATACGAGATCATATCGAATGTGTTAGCCAAGGAGGCTAACGCTGTGGCTTCTCAAAGTTCCAGCGTATAGATATAGATAAAGGGTAGCGACCCTTTCAGGATGAGGGCCCGCCAAAAGGCGGGCCAAAGACCTGCTAAACAATAAGGGGCGGGCAATTCAAAGCCCGCTCCTTTTTTTTAATCCTTGTTTCTGTGCCGGAGATATTTAACAGCTTGCATGGCTGCCACACACCCCTCGCCAGCGGCTGAGACAACCTGCATTCCACTACAGGTGACATCGCCTGCAGCCCCCCCTCCTATGATCAATATCTCAGCCTGTATTGTTTTGATTGGTTCATTTTTTTCCATTCCATCCTCTGATATGATCTCTATTGTGGATTCATCCTCTAAGGCTCAGGATTTTTCGTGTTTGGAGACGCTCAGCCTGTGACTTAACTCTTTGGTCGTAAATTCCTGCAGGCGTGCGAGGTCTTCCCTGTTCCACTCTTTCTTCTTTAATACATTAACCAGAGCATGAGTATCTAGGTCAGAGACCTCATCCAACTTCCCCATATTCTCTAACAGCCTTGTGAGTTTTTCTCTTTCTTCCGAGTTTTTTGGAGGGAACTTCATGGATTCATAAGATTTGACCGCAATCTTGTTTGCCGATCCAAAAACCACAGAGACTCCCTCCCTGTCACAAAATGCGATCAACGCCTCCCTCAGCTTCTTCAGCTTGGCTTCGGCCTCTTTTTTTTGATCATCAAGGCCGCTCTTGACTTCCACATATTGATCGACAAGTTTTACTCCCGGATCCTGAAGATATTCATTTTCAGGTTTCGACTCGAGCTTAACCTCATGTTTCCATTCTGGACAAATGTCTCGATAGAGGCACCAAGAACACAACCGAGTCACTTTTGCCGGAAATTCATCTGCTATTTCGATCTCCTCAATCTTAGCTACGACATTCCTTCTTAAATCCTCCAGCTGCTTCTTTGTTCGATAAGATTCCATCTCCTTGCCAAAAGCTAAAAAATGCCAAACAAGGCGCACCTTTTTAAAGTCTTTGTACTCATCCCTCACCCAAAGGGAGTACATGGCCAGTTGACGGTCCGCGTCCAGATCCTTCTGTTTGGGCAAGGACATGCTGGTTTTGTAGTCATGGACCTCGTACACACCGTTCCCCATATCCATCAATCGGTCGATCCGGATGTAGAAGCCATACTTGCCCTCTTTATCCAACGGAAGAGTGTCTGTCGTCTCCAAGCCAAGGATCTTTCCTTTATCAAAGGGTTTGTGCCTTTTATAATAGTCCTTTATATACCGTTCCCCCATTTTCCGGTAGTTCTCTTGCGTGTAATCTTTGTTCACGATGATGACCGCGTTTTTCCAGTTGTTTTCCCACTCTCTGTTGAAAAAAACCAGGACTTCATCGACACTCAACAACCTTTCGAACTGGATATTCCTGTACAGTTTTTCCAACGCTTCATGAACTCTGGAGCCAAGAAAAGTCTCGACCGTATCTTCCGCTTCGACTTTGACTCTATCGATATATGAAAATTTATACTGGAGCGGACAGGTTTCAAACGAGTTTAGCCTGGAATGGCTGAATGTTGCCATAGTCTTACCTCCAGGTCCGAAGGGACCTGTTCAACTTTCTCAAAATCCCATTTTGCTGTCAAGACATCAGGCCTGGTTTTCTCCACCACGCAATAAGATCACTCAAAAACCCACAGACTTTATATGCCTCCCGGTTCCGGAAATGCTAACAGCCCGATAAAGTCAATTGACAGGAAGAAAAATTCTGTCAATAATTTAGGTAGGGTATTGAATGAATTTTTTCCAAATCTTGGAGGAATACATGAGTAATAAAAGTCTAAAAAGACGGGATTTTTTAGGGAAGACAGCACTCGGAATCTTTACTGCAGGATTCGGATTGCCGAAACTCAAATCGGAAACATCCAGGCAAGAGCAATCTAACAAAATCATCTACCGTACACTGGGTCGAACAAATCTCCGTATCCCAATAATCAGTTTTGGTGTCATGAATTCGGACAGTCCGGACCTCATTAACAAGGCCCTGGATATGGGAGTGAATCACCTGGATACGGCTCACCTTTACCTCCGGGGCAACTCGGAGAGAGTAATTGGTGAGGTGCTCGAAAGCTCGGGAAAAAGGGACAAAGTCTATGTTGCCACGAAGATGCGTCTTGCAAGAGACCGTGAAAAAAGAGTATTCAGCCTAGAGGGGACAGACAGAGAACCGCCGGCTACGGCTGAGAATCTCTACAAGCAGCTGGACCTTAGCCTGAAGCGACTCAAAACCGATTATGTGGATATTCTCTACTTGCACAGCTGTTACAGCCCCCAAATGGCAACATATGAGCCTTTGATGAATGCTCTTGTCAAAGTCAAAGAACAGGGAAAAGCAAGATTTATAGGCACCTCTACCCATGCTGATGAGCCGAATGTCATCCGGGCAACAGTCGATGCCCAAGTCTATGATGTGGTGCTTACCGCTTACAATTTCGCCCTAGAACGTCGAGAAAGCATCAAAAAAGCCATTGGCTACGCCGCTGAAAAAGGCGTAGGCGTTATTGCCATGAAGACACAGGGAGGACGAAGACTCCAAGAAGAGGGAGAAGTGGAGATCAACCACCGGTCGGCCTTGAAGTGGGTCCTCGAAGACGAAAATGTCACGACCACAATTCCTGGGATGACGACATTCGAACAATTGGATACGAATATCAGCGTGATGAACGATCTAACTCTCACCAGTGCCGAGAGAAGCCATTTGGATCGGGCGGCTGAAGCCAGGGGTAAAATGTATTGCCAGAATTGCCGCTCTTGTGTTCCGACCTGTCCTCACGGAGTGGAGATCCCGAGTCTGATGCGTGCCTTTATGTATGCGAACGCTTATGGGAATATCATTCAAGCAAAAACCACTGTTTCAGCACTCCCGGAGAAACGTGGTCTGAATGTCTGCAGGAATTGTGACCCCTGTTCGGCCATCTGCCGAACGGGAATCGACATTCGATCCCGACTTCACTCTCTGATTGCAGACGAACTCTACTTAACCTGAAATCCTGATTGCGATTCGTTTTAATTATTCACGAACCGATGACACCCCACCCCACCCACTCACAAAGGCCGAGGCAGTCGTTCATGAAAGGTCAAAGTTATTGCATTTTGAACATCGAGTCCTCAAGACCCTTGTTTAACTCCACATTGTCGATAGTGATCACGGAATACTCTTCGCCATCCTGATAGCTGGTGATCACGCTCGGAAACACCATGCCGCCGAATGTTTTGTAGTCGGCGCTGTACTGTTCGACCTCCACCTCAGTACCCATCTGTCCAGTGGTCAGGGCGATGGTCTTGTAGGTTAAATAAGTTTCCGGGTCCACATAGACGGTTATCTTGAATCCGTCAGGATAAGTCGAGTTCAACACGAGATATTCCTTGTCCTCGATGGTTTCCTTACTCTTGTATTCCCAGGAAATCCCATATTTTTCAGGATAAACAGCCGCCAGGGAAGGCATAGCCTGTCTTTTCAGCTGGGCCGCCTGATCGCCGGAAAGCTCTTCAGTCGCTCCGGTTTGGGGATTGGTGAACCAGGCGATCTCACCATCATACGCTTGGGTAATCAACATCCCCATAACTTCGATGTCGGTCCGTCTTTTATCCGGCTCTTTTTTATAGATCGTCAACGATCCACTCAAGCCCTGCATTGTGAGATCCAGTGTGCCGGTTATGGTTAAATCTTTAAGGTTTTCATAGACCTTTGTCCCCCCAGACGCCTCAACCATTTTTGCTCTGATCTCTTTGATATCCTGACTGAAACCCGCCGAGACCAGCAGGCTCAAACAGAACAGCCCCAAAACACTCATCGATAAGATCTTCTTCATGTTTTCCTCTCTTTTCGTGATAAGATTCATGGGTTTAACAGACTTTGTTGCTCTAAACCCTCATACGGGAATACGGCACAAAGGTTTAATTTATTCGATCTCTCATTGACTGCTGTTGATTACATCCAGCACTCTCAACAAATAATCCGGCCCGGGTCTGTCGAACGTGTTCTGACTGAAGTATTTAAACTGAAGAACCCCATTCCTATCTACGATGTATACGGCGGGGATATTTTGCTCCACCTTGCTTCCTCCCCACTCGGTTGTAAAGAGGCCCAGTCCTTTGGATATGGCTCCTCCATCATCCATCAGTATGGGAAATGGCAGCGGGACCTCACCCTTTTTGTAGGGAAAGCTTTTCGGGAAAACCCTCCTGAAGAATTCCATCCGCCGTTTCCCACGCTCATCAAGTTTGTCCTGATCCGGAGGATTCTTTCCCTTCTCGAGGTCCTGAAGTTGATCATAGAATTTCTCGATCCATTCTGTGACCGTCTCTTTTCCGTAGGGGAGCACAAAAAGGATCTCCACACCATATTTTTCCCTGATCTTGAGTTCAGCCTCCAGCTCAGCCAACTCTGCGTACTGATAATTACAGATGTGACACCAGGCATTCTCTCTCGAACGGCCCCTTGGGAATATCAAGAGAATGTTTTTTCCCTTGAGCTCTGAAAGGGACAATTCCCCTCCCTGAAACACAGGCAGCGAAAAATTTGGCATCGGGGATTCGACAGCGACAGGCCTGATCTCATCTGTCTGAGCTTCACACGTAAAAATCGAAACGACTAAAACAGAAACAACCAAAACCATAAACTGTTTGAATCTTTTTTTCATTTTGGCTCTCCTTTTAAAAAAAGATTGTACAAGAAACTCGATTCTCTGAGTCAAACTCCCTGTATGCAACGGGGGCTTTGAACACTGCCTTGACTCCATCTTGCATTTTTTCCCAAGACAAACAGTCAATCCCGCAGATAAAAGCTTTTTCTCTTATGGTAATAAGTTGGGGAAGATCTTTTTGAGGATGGAGACAGATTCAGGAAACAGGGTATCAAGGTGTATGTATTCCCATTCAGCATACTTAAGCAGCCACACTCCATCCCTTTTCACTAGCCTGGCTGTAATGCGGTAATAGTCACCGGCGAACTTGACAAACTTCCGGAACAATTGAGCGCCCCCAGATGATACGAGAACATCTGTCCGGATGGTGGCTTCTCCGAGAGCGATATCATCGATCTTTGTGCTGAGTATGTGGGTGACGATCCCCTGATAATCCAAAAAATACTGCCTCACCATCTCCTCGGTTTCGCTCTTGTTCCGCCCCTTAAAATCGGAATAATCTTCGGCGATAAATACCATAAGATTTCGAGCGTCCTTCTGTTCG
>JASFPP010000088.1:0-14855 GCA_050115915.1 Candidatus Aminicenantota bacterium | reverse complement strand
GACTTCCTGTCCGAATACGCCATTTATTACCAGGCAAAGAATAAATATCGACAAAAGCGCTATTTTTTTATTCATAAATTTATTATAGCACAGGAGTTGCACGGCCATCCGATTTATTGTACTTTAGAGGAGCATCAAGAAAAAAGTTGATATGGGCGATCCATTCCGCATTCTGCACAAAGCGAAGAAATACATCCCCGGGGGGGTTTCCACCGAGACCAAGAAAACAGAGGCTCTTTTCGGGTCGGAGTTCGGACCGGCATACTTCAAGTCTGCAGAAGGCGCCGAACTCATCGACTATGAAGGAAAGCGTTACATTGATTTTGGGATGGGGCTCGGAGCCTGCACTCTTGGGTACAATCATCCTGTCGTTGTGGAAGCCATACAGAACGAACTAAAAAATGGCATTGTCACGACCCTCTCTTCTCCTCTTGAACCTGAATTGGCTGAGCTCGTAGCGGACATGTTTCCCTCGATCGAACAGACCCGCTTTTTCAAAACAGGGGCCGAGGCCTGTGGCGCTGCCGTTCGTCTGGCCAGGGCGTATACATACCGCGAATATATACTCACCTCCGGATATTTTGGGTGGCACGACTGGTGCAACAGAGATGCTGGAGTCCCTATAGCAACCCGCAATCTTTGTATCGAGTTTCTCTTCAACGACTCCACGGATTTTCTGGATAAATTCAACAACCTGCCTGAATATCCGGCTGCAGTCATCCTGGAACCCGTTGTGCATGAGGCGCCGAAAAGGGATTTCCTCAACACGATCCATGATATTTGCAGCAAGTGTGGGATTATCCTTGTCCTTGATGAGATAAAGACAGCGGCTCGGTTGAGTCCTGGTGGCGCTCAGGAGTATTACAATTTTATTCCGGACCTCACAGTGATCGGAAAAGGGATCGCTGGAGGGATGCCGTTAGCAGCCATAGGGGGAAGGAAGGACATTATGGAATCCTGGCGCAAGTTGTGGATGTGCTCCACACTTGCAGGAGAATCTCTTAGCCTTGCTGCAGCGATCGCTACACTCAAATTTTTCAGAGAGAATCGTGTTCATGAACATATAGAGAAGCTGGGAACACAGCTTTACAACGGTTTTAAAAAAATTGCCAGTGATTTTCCTGAAGTCACTGATGTATCAGGGATCCCCCAGATGGCGATGATCAGGCCAAACAGGGATTTGCCCAATCTGAAACACTTTGAGGCTGAATTGTTCACTGAAGTGTTGAACTCTGGGTTTATCCTCAGAAGGAACGGATATAACTATGTTTCCTATGCACATACGGAAAAACATATCCAGAATTGCCTGAATATGCTCTTCACTGCCTTCGAACGCCTCTCTAGACAGATTTAGCATGATCGATTATGCTATTTTTTTAGTGGCTTCTTTCCTTGCAGCTGCGGGTGCAACCCTTGCGGGATTCGGCAGCTCGGCTCTCTTGATTCCCGTTGCCTTTTCGTTTTTTGACCTCCGAACAGCTATTTTTTTGGTTGCCTGTTTTCATCTGTTCAACAATCTTTTCAAAATTCGCCTGTTCTGGGAAAAGATCGATTTCCGGACATTTGTCTTCTTCGGGATCCCCAGCATTTGTTTCGCCTTTGGCGGGGCCGCCCTTATTGTGATCCTGCCTCTCGATCTGATCAGCAAAATCTTGGCCGTGTTTTTGATCGTGTATGCGGTTTATTCGTTGTTCAAACCCAGGCTTGCTATTAAAAAAAGCCGATGGACTGCTATTCTGGGAGGAAGCCTTTCGGGATTCTTTGCTGGCCTCATCGGTTTGGGAGGAGCGATCCGCTCGTCTTTTTTAGTGGTTTTTGATTTCCCCAAAGAAGTCTATGTGGCGACTTCAGCAATGATCGCGGTAGTCATAGATTTGACTCGAATTCCCACCTATATATTTACTGGATCTGTACAAGCAAATTCTGAGCTTTTCCTCATCCCCTTATTGATCGTCTCTGCTTATTTCGGTGTGAGGCTGGGGAAAACACTCCTCAACCGTATCGATCAGCAAACTTTCCGCCGGATCGTTGCCGTCGCTCTCTTGCTTGTCGGAATAAAACTCCTCATTTAACCTTTCTGGATTATTCATAAAAGCCGCTGCCAAATTTACCATCAAAAAGCATTTCATATCTTATTGGCAGCATCTTTTACCCTTCGGGCGCCGTCCCAACCTACCCGCCGATCTCACTACAAAGCCTTCGTTGTAGCCCGGGTTAGGTTGGGTCGGTTCGAAGTAGTTCACTACATCTTCAAGGGCCACTGCCTCACCTTTGCAGCAATCTTGGCTCGTGAATAATCCATCTATCTTTACTTATTCATAAAAGCTGCAACTAGGTTTGTCCCTCAAGAGGGAACAAAAGGTTGCATTCCTTCGTAATAAAAAATAAGATTATTATAATATTAGGCATACAATTTTGAGCGATCGATTGAAATCGAGGAGTTTCCCATGAAAAGAACAGCTTTGGTGATTTTTATCTGTCTTTTAATGATCAATTCCTTCAGCTTTTCTGCCTTGAGCAAACATATCGTGGGTTACCGGATCAAGGCAAAACTCGTTCCCTCCGAGAAAGCTGTTATAGGCGAGGAAGTGCTCACATGGCTCAACGATTCCGAGATTCCTGTCTCTGAACTTCAGTTCCACCTCTATCTCAACGCATTCAAGAACAACCACACCACGTTTTGGAAAGAAGGTGGTGGCAGGAGCATAGGATCCGATCCGGAAAAGGAGGATTGGGGTTACATCGATGTGAAAAAGATCGGGATCAGGGACGGGATAGATCTGACTTTGATGATGGAATTCATACAACCGGATGATAACAACTCGGATGATCAGACGGTGATGCGCGTGGAACTTCCGGAGCCTGTGCCGCCTCAGGGCACAATCACACTCGAGATCGAATTTTATTCAAAACTTCCTGGAGCCATTAGACGAGCAGGATATTTTGATGATTTCTTTATGGTTACCCAATGGTTCCCTAAGATCGGTGTCCTGGTCGATGGCGAGTGGAACTGTCATCAGTACCACGCCAATTCCGAGTTCTTCGCAGACTTCGGTGTATTTGAGGTAGCCATGACCGTACCCAGTGAATATGTCCTCGGTGCAACCGGAGTAAGGACTGGAGAGATCACCAATTCCGATGGGACTAAAACTTACACGCATTACCAGGAAGATGTCCATGATTTTGCATGGACGGCCTGCCCGGGCTTTGTGGAATTCCGGGAACAGTACACATTGAACGATCCCCCCGTCAATACAGAGATGATCCTTCTTGTTCACCAGACTCATCTCAATATCAAAGATCGATACTTGCAATCCCTCAAAAACGGTTTAGAGTTTTACAGTCAAAGTTATGGGGCCTATCCCTATAAAACGATCACACTGGTCGATCCCCCGATCAAAGGAATGGGAGCAGGCGGAATGGAGTATCCCACCCTGTTTACAGCAGGAGGCGTCAGTTTCCTTCCGGAGGGGATTCGGCTGTCGGAGATGGTGACCATTCACGAGTTCGGCCATGGCTACTGGTACGGGATCGTTGCCAATAACGAGTTCGAAGAAGCCTGGTTGGATGAAGGGATCAACTCCTATTCCGAGAACAAGGCCATGGACAAGTATTATGGCAATGACCGGTCAATGATCGACCTCGGTTGTCTAAAACTCAGCGACTCACTCATGAGCAGGATGCAGGTGATTGCGTCCGGTCGTATGGACCCGATCGTGAAAAACAGCTGGGATTTCTTCAGCGGCGGAAGTTACGGAGTGAACGTCTACCAAAAAGCTGCCATAACTTTGTTGACGTTAGAGAATTATTTGGGCGAAGACGTAATGGCGCGCATAATGAAAGCTTATTTTGAGCGATGGAAATTCAAGCATCCGAAAACGGAAGACTTTATCGCTGTGGCTGAGGACGTCAGCGGTCAGGACCTCGGTTGGTTTTTCGATCAATTTTTGCACAGCCCTGATAAGCTGGATTATGCGATCGGGAGTCTCAGGTCCAGGGAAATAAAGGAGCCGGAAGGCATATTTAAGGGCGAACTCAGAACTTCGTCGGACAAGGCAGAGGAGGGCAAGCAAAAGAACTATAAAAATGATGTGGTCGTCGTTCGAAAAGGAGAGCTCATTTTTCCCCAGGAGATCCTCATCGTCTTCGAAGACGATGAGGAGGTCCGGGAGACATGGGATGGAAAAGACAGATGGACGCGATTCACATATTATAAACCCGTGCAGCTCAAGTCGGCTCAACTTGACCCTGAAGCAAAGCTGCTTCTCGATGTCAATCATCTAAACAATTCCATGACCAGAAAACCGAACAAGATCTCGCCACTCAAATGCGCGCTGGATATGATGCTCAAGTTTCAAAAATTTCTCACTGTGATCTCTATGGAGTGAAGGAGAGGACGATGAAAGTGCTCAACAGTTATGGGAACGGATTTAAAAGAGCATTCCTGGAACCCAAGATGGTCGCTGTTTTATGGCTGGTGAATTTTGTGGCCGCCTCAGTTATATATTTCCTGTCCTCGGGGTACCTAAGCGATAAAATCGGGAATAGACTGGTTTCAGCCAATTTTCTCGAAGGATTCGATTTTAAGACATTCTTCGAGTTGCTCATACACGAAGGCCAAGGCCTGCACTGGATTTTCACGACCGCACTCATCCTGGCTTTCCTGTATTACTGGGCTTCCCTCTTTCTCCATGGAGGAATCCTTGCGGTGCTCAAAAGCCGTGGCATTACCGGGGATTCCGAAAGCCGGGGCACACGGTTCGCTCCTGTGTTCTTTCAGGGCGCGGGAAAATATTTCGGCCGATTCTTCCGGCTGGCCATCTATTCGCTCCTCCTCTGGATTGTTCTTGGCATTATCTATTATCTGTTAGACCTTGTCCTGAAGTCTTTTACGGCTGGCGGTACGAACGAGACAGCCATACTTGTTCGATATGTGGCTCGGCCTGTGATCATCCTCATTCTTTATTTTCTGATCAGGATGATCGGAGACTATGCGCGGATTATGATCGTTGTCGAGGATTCAAAGGCGGTCTTTAGATCGCTTTTCCTGGCCATTCAGTTTGTATTCCGGAACTTTTTTAGGACAATAATCCTTTACTATCTCGTGTTGATAACAGGAGTGGCCATCTTTGCTGCCTATTGGATCGTACAAAAAATGATCCCCACACAAACGCTACTTCCCATCTTGCTCGCTTTTCTCGTCGGACAGATCTTCATCCTCAGCCGGGGATGGCTCAAAATCGTACTCCAAGCTGCCCAGCTTCACTTCTATAGATACGGAAAATAGATGCACCAGATCTCGAACTTAACTCCATAACTCAATCGAGATACCAGGACCGGTTCCCAAACACACCCTTGGGAAAACGGATCCCACAATTCTGTGAAGACTGTTTCATACTCTCTGGGGTTGGGGAACGCATCCGAAAGAACGGACTTTTAAAATCGCCGAAACTGTAGAGCTTGATGACCTTTTTTTGATAGAATAGGCAGCTACGGAACGATGCACGAAGGAAGCAAAAAAGCGGTTGTCGCCGCGCTGCTCGGGAATTTAGCCATTGCTGTGTGCAAGTTTATCGCCGCATTTTTCAGCGGTTCCGCATCGATGCTCGCTGAGGCCTATCACTCCACCTCCGATACATTCAACCAGGTGCTTCTCCTTTATGGTCTCAAAAAAAGCAAAAAACCTCCGGATAAACTCCACCCCTTTGGCCACGGCAAAGAGCAGTTTTTTTGGTCGTTTATGGTGGCCATCATCCTTTTCGGGATCGCTGGGGTTCTTTCGGTGAGAGAAGGACTTCACAAACTCGAGCACCCGGAATCTTTGAGCCATCTCGGTCTTACGTATGCAGTCCTAGGTGTGAGTATTTTTTTTGAGACCATCGCTCTGCGAATGGCCATCAAGAGCATCCAAGCCCAAATGAAATCAGAAAGGCACAAGAATTTTTTTACGGCTATTAAACACAGCAAAGATCCCACTACAATGACAGTTCTTTTTGAGGATTCTCTGGCCCTCATGGGGCTTGCGATTGCTGCAGTGGCCATCACTTTGGTTCACTTTACGGGGAACTTGACCATCGATGCTATTGCCTCGATCATTATCGGAGGGCTTCTCATGATCTTTGCCCTGTTTCTTGCGAATGAAACGAGAAAGCTTCTGGTTGGCGAAGCCGTCACTCCGCAAAAAAGGGAACAGATCCTCGGCTGCATCGATTCATGCGATGAGGTGGATCGAATTATCAGTTTAAAGACCATGCATCTCAGCCCGGATGAAGTGATCGTTGCTGCGGAAGTCAATTATCGGAGCGATATCACTGTGGATGAACTAGAGGCTCTCAATGACAGGATCGAACAACGGATCAAAGAGGTCATCCCTAACGCCAAGGTCTATCTTGAAGCAGAAAATAAATAGGACAGGCCATCAATCCAGGGGGGGAGAGAATGATCCGGGATTCAGCTTCATGTAAAACAAAAGTGAATAGATTCCGAAGACACTGATGAACATTCTTTCGCTTATTTACCAATTTTTGATTGGAGGGGTGATATTTTCCGCAGGCGTATTCTTTGCATGGTCCTCCCGGGATTATTCCTGGAAAAGGCGCGAGGATAGGCTTACGCTCCTCTATATGGTCGCAGGATTTTTCCTGTATTGTCTGTTGCAGACCCTCTGGCATTTCCACGCCCTGGGGAAGATCTAGATGGATACAGCTTCGGTTGTGGGCACGCGCTTGGATTATTTCGTCATTCTCCTCTATTTTGTCCTGATCTTCAGTTTTGGCTTTATTTTCGCAAGATTCACACGCTCGACCAAAGACTTTTTCTTTGGCGGACAGCGTTTTTCCTGGTGGTTGATCACGTTCAGCTGCGTCGCTTCTGTCGTGGGATCTTATAGCTTTGTCAAATACTCTGCTGCAGGTTTCAGGTATGGAATGTCCTCCTCCATGACCTATCTCAATGATTGGATCGTAATGGGTTTTTTACTTTTAGGGTGGCTTCCCATCCTCTATTTCGGCAGGATCGGGTCAGTTCCCGATTATTTCAAGAAGCGGTTCGACGATCGGACAGCTGTCATGGCGACCATTATTGTCCTCCTATACATGGTGGGCTACATAGGCATCAACCTTTACACCATGGGGATCGCACTCAATGCCATGTTGGGCACAGACATCTTTGTATCTGCAGTAGTTGTTGCGGTTATTTGTGCTGTGTATGTCACGATCGGCGGCCAGACATCTGTGATCATGACCGACCTTGCACAAGGAATAATCCTTTTGATCGGCGGATTCCTGTTGTTTTTTTTAGGGCTTCATGTACTTGGAGGATGGGAGGCCTTCTGGTCTGGTTTACCTGTACTGCACAAATTGCCCTTTGCCAAGTTCAACGATCCGCAGGAGTTCCATTTTGTGGGTATCTTCTGGCAGGATGGTATTGCCAACACCTTCGCGCTTTACATGATGAATCAAGGATTTATCCTGCGTTTTTTATCCCTAAAGAGTGTCAAGGAAATTAAAAAAACATTCCTTTCTCTTGTCCTTGTGCTCATGCCATTGGCGGCTTTTGCCGTCTCCAACGCCGGATGGTTGGGGAGAGCGATGGTCTCTCAAGGGGTGCTTCCCTCAGGAGTGGATGCCAATCAAATTTTTGTCAAGGTTGCCAACACGGTCTGTCAACCTGGCCTTTTCGGCTTTGTGATGGCGGCGCTGACTGCAGCGCTGATGTCGACGATCGATACCCTCATAAACGCCGTGTCTGCCGTCGCAGTGAATGATGTGTACAAACCCTATGTGGCGCCGAATGCATCTGATCAACATCATCTTCGTGTGGCTCGGATTATTTCTTTGGCTGCTGCATTTCTCGGTATTGCCCTTGTACCCATATTTGCCTCATTCAAGTCCATATATGTGGCCCACGGCTCCTTTACAGCGAGCATCACTCCTCCCATGGTTGTTACGATCGTTCTGGGTGCTTACTGGAAAAAGTTCACTCCCTCTGCGGCTTTTTGGACCCTTTTTGGAGGGACGATGATGGTGGCCTTATCGATCGCCTGGCCGGTGCTTATCAATCCGTTCGCGCATGGTGTGGATCCCTCTGGTGGATTCAAATACATGCGCGCCTTGTATGGATTGATTGCGAGTGGTTTAATCGCCGTCCTTGTGAGTTTTTTAACAAAGACCAAATCAGGGCGAGCGATCGAAGGATTAGTGGTGGGAACGCTGGATAAAGCGAAGGAAAAATACAAGGGGTCACCTGCGAATGAACTTGAAGGCCAAAGAGTGGTTGTGACTCTCCGTAGAGATAAAGAGATTCAAGAACTTGGCATCTCTTCTCGAGTGGCCGGGCTTATGTCCGCTGAAGAAGGTGATGTCGTCTATTTGAGCGATTCACGGCGATGGTTAGGGGGTCTTCGTTCCGTACACGCAAAAATATCAGCCATACATGATGAATCTCCTCAAGAGGTATGGATTTCTCCTGACCTCATCGAGAGGGGAAACCTTATCATCAACCGGAGACACAGGATCGAAAAAATCATTTAAGAATTAGACATGTGGGAAGATAAAATATTAAAGTGTCAGGGGATGGGAAATGTTATATAAAAGATTAGATCTTCCAAGGGGAAAAGCGGCCTTTTTTTATGCAGTAATCATGATGATGTTTATAACTTGTAGCAAGAAAAACGCTGAGAATTTTGTTGTCATGGCTCACCGGGGTGCTTCTGCTGCGGCTCCGGAAAACACGCTTGTAGCGTACGAAAAAGCCATCATGATGGGAGCCGATTATGCAGAGTTAGATGTCCGGCAGACCAAAGATGGCGCTATCGTCTTGATGCATGACAAGACTGTTCACAGGACCACTGGAGTCAAGGGATTTGTGTGGGATTTCACCCTCGAAGAATTGAAACAGCTGGAAGCGGGATCCTGGTTCGGGGAGGAGTTCAAGGGAGAACCAATTCCAACTCTAGAGGAGGTCATTCGTTTAGCTAAAGGACGAATGAAACTGAATATCGAAGTTAAAATCTCAGAAAACGAACCCGGGATCGCCAAGAAAGTGGTCGACATCGTCCGGGCTGAAGATTTTAGCAAGGATTGTGTCATCACATCCTTTGATATGGACACAGTTAAAAGGTTTAAAGAAATTGCTCCGGATTTGAGGACGGGTTTGATATTCGATAAAGAGCTCCCCCCGGATGTATTCGAGGGTAATTGGGAGATCCTCAGCAGCAACTCTGAGCTGGTCGATGCGGACTTTATGCGCCTTGCCAGGAAAAGCGGAAAAGAAACCTATGTGTGGACCGTGAACGAAAGAGAAGAGATGCTCCGTTTGATCGGCCTCGGGGTTGATGGAATCATCACCGATAAACCTGACCTCTTAAGATCTGTGCTGATGGAAGTTCGATAGGTTTCCGCCTCACACTATCTTAAAATACAGACAATTCATGACTTAATTTATTTCATTCCTAAAATCATCTCAGCACCCCGCATTGACTATTTTCAGATGAGTTGATATTCTTTGTCCAGTATTATGAGCGGAGGGTGAGCCATGAAGTGTCCCAAATGTCAGTCTGAAGTTTTGGATGATTCCCGTTTCTGCAGAAATTGCGGGAATCCTATTCATCCTTCTGAGGACGCATTCTTCTCGCAGACCCGAACAATCCTGAAACCCATAGAGGAACTGCGTCCTGGGACCGAGCTTGCCGGTAAGTACAGGATCGAAGATGTCTTGGGAAGAGGAGGAATGGGCATCGTTTACAAGGCCGAGGATACAAAGCTCAAACGCCATGTGGCGCTCAAGTTCTTGCCTCCGGAATTGGTCCAGGATGAGGAAGCCAGAGAGAGGTTTGTCCTCGAAGCCCGCTCAGCAGCCGCTCTGTCACATCCCAATATCTGCACGATCCACGAGATCAATGAAGAGGATGGAAGGTCCTTCATCTCTATGGAATACATCAAAGGGCAAAGCTTGAAGGAGAGGATCAAACAGGGCCCCTTAGGAATCTATTCCGCTTTGAAGATCGCCATCCAGGTGGCTGAGGGTCTGGAGGAAGCCCATAAAAAAGGCATCGTTCACAGAGACATCAAGAGCGCCAATATCATGATCACAGAGAAAGATCAGGCAAAGGTCATGGATTTCGGTCTGGCCAAGGTCAAAGGAGGGACTTTATTGACCAGAGAGGGTACGACCCTGGGCACCGTGGCTTACATGTCTCCCGAGCAGGCTCGAGGAACAGAAATCGATCACCGCTCAGACATCTGGTCTTTGGGAGTGGTCATGTATGAGATGCTCTCCGGGCAGTTGCCCTTTGGAGGAGAGCGGGAGTCGTCGATCCTTTATTCGGTGGTGCATGAGGCGCCCAGGCCGCTCAAAGACATCAAGCGCGATATTCCCCAGGAACTGTTGCAGATTGTCAATGGCGCCTTGAAGAAAAAACCGGAAGCCCGCTATTCATCGGCAACAGAGATGCTAAAGGACCTGAGAAAATATCAGGATAGTCTGCGAGCAGAAGAACTGGGTGCACTCAACTGGAAAACATTGTTGCGCCGTATCCGCAGGCCAAAAGTTGCAATCCCGACTATTGGTGTAATCATCCTTATTGCTTTGGCTGCAGTCTGGTTCTTCCATCGCCAGTCCAAGATCCGTTGGGCCAGGGAAGAAATCCTTCCAGAAGTCGAGCGGCTCATTGAAGAAAGTTTTTCTGATCTCACCGAACCTTACAATCTGGCAGTTGAGGCAGAAAAAATCATCCCGAACGATCCCAAGCTAGCGGAGCTCTTTTTAAAATGTTCCTTGAAAATCAAGGTCAAAACCGAGCCTCCTGAAGCGGATGTATTTGTGAAAGAATACAAATTTCCAGACAAAGAATGGGAATACTTGGGCGTTTCGCCTCTAGAAAATATCAGATTACCCATCGGATTCTTCAGGTGGAAAATAGAGAAGGAAGGATATGAGACAGTTTTGGCCGCATCCTCCAGTTGGGACATCGCTCTCGCTCCCAAGGACAAAATGATCCCCTCTGACCTTGTGAGGGTGCTGGATGAGAAAGGGCGCATCCCCGAGGGGATGACGCGAGTAACAGGAGCGCAAACGCCGATAGGGGAGCTGGAAGATTTCTTTATAGATAAATACGAAGTCACGAATAGACAATTCAAGGCATTCATAGACAGCGGTGGATACAGAAACAGAGAATACTGGAAACATGAAATCCTCAAGGAAGGAAAAGTCCTGACATGGGAAGAAGCCATGGCCGAGTTTGTGGATCAAACGGATAGGCCCGGCCCGGCAACCTGGCAGGCGGGAGATTATCCTGAGGGAGAGGATATTCATCCGGTTACAGGCATCAGCTGGTACGAGGCCGCGGCGTATGCGGAATTTGCGGGAAAAAGCCTGCCCACCGGACACCACTGGGGCGTCGCCAGAGGCGAATATACGCCTATGATTATGTGGCCCCAGGCAGGGGGTTATGCCATTTTTGCTCCCTTCAGCAATTTTCAGGATAAAGGTCCTGTTCCTGTTGGGAACCTTCCGGGAATAACCTCTTATGGGGCCTTTGACATGGCAGGAAATGTGAGAGAATGGTGCTTTAATGGTTCCCAGAAGGGACGATTGATCAGAGGGGGGGCCTGGAACGATACCACCTACATGTTCGGGGATATGACTCAAGCTTCTGCCTTAGACCGCTCTCCTGAAAACGGATTCCGTTGCGCTCTTTATCCGGATCTAGAGAAACTTCCTGAACAAGCGTTTGCGATAGTGGAGTATGGCGCAACTGTAGATATTTCCAAAGAAAAGCCGGTTCCGGATGAAATTTTTCAGGTGTACAAAGAGCAGTTCTCTTATGACAAAACAGATCTTAACGTTCAGGTGGAATCGAGGGATGAGAGCCCGGAACATTGGATCAAAGAACGCATTTCCTTTGATGCCGCCTACGGCGGTGAACGAATAATCGGAGTCCTCTTTCTTCCCAAAAACATAAAGCCACCCTATCAAACGGTCATATATTTTCCGGGCGAACAGGCATTTCCCCGGAGCAAGAGTGACGATCTGGGCAATGACATGGAATTTCAGCTTTTTCTCTCTTTTGTTGTGAAAAACGGCCGGGCGGCCTTCTATCCTGTCTATAAAGGAACAATGGAACGCAGCAATAACAGGCTGTTTCAGCTGTATTTCGGATATGATTGGAGTTCCCATCTCTACACGGAATTTCTGATTCAATTAGGGAAAGATTTCAAGAAGTGCATCGACTATCTGGAGACCCGTCCTGATATAGACAGCACTAAATTAGCATACTACGGCATGAGTTGGGGAGCGACAATGGGGCCGATAATCACAGCGATCGAAGAACGTCTCCAAGCAAGTGTGTTATTAGCGGGTGGCTTTATACTGAACATTCAACGTCCCCGTCCAGAAGCAAACGAAATCAACTATATAACCCGGGTGAAAGTTCCCACCTTGATGATAAACGGCAGATACGATTCGTTCTTCCCCTATGAAACAGCGATAAAACCGATGTTCGACCTCTTGGGAACGCCAGAGGAACACAAGGAACTGAAACTGTACGAGACCGACCATATTCCCCCAAAAAACGAATTCATCAGAGATATCCTGGCCTGGCTAGACAAGTACCTGGGACCAGTGAAAAGATAGTTCCCTCACAACATTAACAATCTCTAAACAACACTCACAACTCATTTATTTGACTCTTTATTTGGATATTGATATTCTTTGAGTGAATTACAAAGGGGCGAATGAACCATGGAATGTACAGAATGTCAGGCCGAAATTCCGGATGATTCCCGCTTTTGCAGCAAGTGCGGGTCTTCTGTATTTCCAATTGACGGAATCTTCATATCCCAAACCCGAACAATTCTGAGACCTTTAAAGGAGCTGAGCCCCGGGGCTGAACTCGCCGATAAGTATACGATTGAAAAAGTGGTGGGCAGAGGGGGAATGGGTATCGTTTATAAGGCTGAAGATACCAAGCTGAAGCGGCGCGTAGCCCTCAAGTTTCTTCCCTCTGAACTCATTCAAGATCAAGAGGCTAAGGAGCGATTTATTGTGGAAGCCCAAACTGCTGCCGCTCTCTCCCATCCCAATATCTGTACCATCCATGAAATTAACGAGGAGGATGGCGAATCCTTTATCGCCATGGAATACGTTGAAGGGCAGAATCTGAGGGACAAATTAAAAAATGGCCCTCTACACGTGGAAGAGATTTTGGAAATTGCTATCCAGGCTGCACAAGGATTGGAGGAAGCGCATAAGAAAAACATAATCCACAGGGACATCAAGAGTGCGAATATTATGATCACAGAGAAAGGCCAGGCCAAGATTATGGATTTTGGTTTAGCCAAAGTCAAAGGGGGGACTCTGCTGACAAGGGAAGGAACGACCTTGGGGACTGTGGCCTATATGTCGCCTGAGCAGGCCCGGGGCGAAGAGGTTGACCAGAGGACAGACATCTGGTCTTTGGGCGTGGTGCTTTATGAGATGCTGTCCGGGGAGTTGCCGTTTAAAGGAGACCGGGAAGCATCTATTCTGTATTCGGTAGTACATGAGGAGCCCACGCCAATAAAGGAAATAAGGCGTGACCTTCCTCTAGAACTACAGCAGATCGCAAATAAAGCCTTAAAGAAGAAATCGGAATCAAGGTATGCATCAGCATCAGAAATGATAAAAGATCTGAGGAAATATCAGGATATGCTAAAGGCTGAGGAGTTGGGGGCGTTAAACCTGCGCACAATTCTTCGCCGTATCCGTAAACCAAAGGTTGCAATCCCTGTCATTTGCGCGGTCCTTCTTGTTACTGTGGCTGCGGTCTGGTTCTTCAACCGCCAGGCTAAAATCCGCTGGGCCAGAGAAGAGATTCTCCCTGAGGTCGAAAGCATGATCGAAGCGAATGACGTCTGGCGCAACCTTGTTCCGCCTTACAGGCTCGCAGAGCAAGCTGAAGCCGTCATTCCTAATGATCCCAAACTGGCAGAGCTCTTTTCCCAGTGCTCCCTGAAAATCGACATCAAGACGGAGCCTGCTGGTGCAAGCGTGTACATGAAAGAATACACTGAGCCTGACAGTGAATGGCTCTTTCTCGGTGTCACACCCATCGAGCAAATCCGGGTGCCAATCGGCATCTTTCGATGGAAAATTGAAAAAGAAGGTTACGAAACTGTCTTGGCTGCAGATACCACTCGGGCATCTGGCACGAAGCCCAATAATCTCGTACGAGTGTTAGATGAGGAAGGAAGCATTCCACAGGGCATGGTACGCGTTCAAGGCGCAAAAACTGCAGTCGGAGTCCTAAATGACTTCTTTATCGACAGGTACGAAGTCACAAACAAGCAATACAAAGAGTTCGTTGCTGCTGGAGGATACAGGAACAGGGATTATTGGAAACATCCCTTTGTGAGAGGTGGACAGGAACTGACCTGGGAGGAGGCCATGAAGGAGTTTGTGGACCTTACAGGTCAACCCGGCCCATCCACATGGCAGGCCGGTGACTATCCAGATGGTCAAGACGATTATCCGGTTTCGAGCATCAGTTGGTATGAAGCAGCAGCATATGCGGAATATGTTGGAAAAACTCTACCGACTATAATCCATTGGAATACCGCGAGGG
This sequence comes from Candidatus Aminicenantota bacterium, assembly GCA_050115915.1. GTDB lineage: Bacteria > Acidobacteriota > Aminicenantia > Aminicenantales > Aminicenantaceae > WTAW01. The sequence continues at coordinate 253 of JASFPP010000088.1, read as the reverse complement.
GAGGATCCACCCCTATGATCCAGGTTCCACAGGCCGGTGGATTCGCTATTTTTGCCCCTTTCTGTAATTTCCAGGATAAAGGCCCGGTTCCGGTGGGGAGCCTCCCAGGTATCATGTCTTACGGCGCCTATGATATGGCTGGGAATGTGAGGGAATGGTGTTGGAATGAGGGCCCACAGGGAAGGATTCTCAGAGGAGGTGCATGGGGCGACAACACATATACGTTCGGAAATCTAGGTCATGCGCCAGCCAT
>JASFPP010000087.1:0-15051 GCA_050115915.1 Candidatus Aminicenantota bacterium | reverse complement strand
TTTTCGAATGCTTTCTTCCGCTCGAGGAAATTCGTTTTTGTCATCCCGTCGATCTTACCCTGAAAATTTTTCATGGTGTTGTTCAGCCCCGAATCCAGGCTGGCCACCCTGATCCTTCCCTCCTCGGAGTCCTTGGTGTGCGCCTTCATGAGGTCGATAAGCTCCTGGAAGTTTTGAACCGTCTCCGGGTAGTTGTATTTCAAGTTCCATCCCACAGAATTGGATGTGCGCCATCGTGTCGTTGCCCCCGGAAAGCCCAGGATAAAAGTAAAATCACCGTCCTTGAGATGGTCCTTCGCTATCCTCAAATAATTTTTCGGTTTAACGGGGATGTTGTCGGGGCTGTATTTGGCGCCCGTCCCATCCGGAGCCATATAAACGCGCAGATAGGTGAAGTCCCCGGTGTGGCGCGGCCACATCCAGTTGTCGATGTCACCTCCGTACGTACCGATAGAATTCGGCGGTGCATAAACGATGCGCACGTCTTGATACCGCTTGTAGACAAAAAGGATATATTGCTTGCCGTTATACATGGAAGCCACGTTGGCGAGGATGTCGTCTCGTCCGTCCTCGATCTTTTCTGTCATCTGCGTGATAGTGGCGTCGATCTTTTTCTCCCGCTCGACAGGATCGTCGATCCCCTTGGCTGCATCCAGGATTTCTTTAGTCACGTCTTTGATTTTATCGAGCACATTCGCCCTTGTGCCGATGGCCTGGAGCTCTTCGCTTCTATCCTTCGCCAAAAATCCATTCTTTATGTAATCCTTCCCTTCAGACGATGCCCTCTGGAGTGCGCCTTCTGCACAATGATGATTGGTGAGGACCAGTCCCTCTGGCGAAACGAACGAGGCCGAACAACCCCCCAGCCAAACCATCGCATCTGTCAGCGAGACCTTATCCGGATGATAGATATCCTCCACACTGATTGCGAGCCCCTTTTTCTCGAGCTCAAGCTGTTTCAACTGGGTGAGCAGCCACATCCCCTCCTCAGCCAGAGCAGGAAAACTGCAAACCAGGCAGAAAAACAATACACAGATCAGACCTTTTTTCATCATAGACTCTCCTTTACGCTCGAATTGAATTCTCGCGATAATAGTAAAACTTTATCATACCGAATTTTGTGGGTTGACTGCAAAAATTTTATTCGATTTTTGCTGTTCGAATCTGGCAAAAGAACGAAGATCTATCCTTGCATTAAGGTTCAATTCCAGATGGGATATAAATAGGTTATCTTAGAGAAGATGAATTTTTGTTTTCCCGATGATCAGATCGGTGTTTTATTGAACTGAATATTGTATCTCTTCAGCTTTTCGTTCAGCGTCGTGTATTTCATCCCGAGATATTTTGCAGCGCTTTTTTGATTACCGTTGCACTCGGAGAGGGCTCTTAGTATCAGGCTTTTTTCCACGCTACAGATAAGGTCTTTGAAGGGCACCTTTTGGCGGACACAGAAGTACTCGACAAACAGCTCGAAGACCTTCTTGCGGAACGTTCTCTCCTTCCATTCGTTGAGAAACTCAGGATTTATGTTTTCGATCGCTCCCACGTTGAATGATCCGCCATTTGTGGGTCTTAACAAATGGGGAACACTTTGGTCTTTATGAAAGTTTTCTGTCGCCATTGTCTCTCTCCTTCTAGCCTGTAAACTTGATTTTTTTCTTCACCTCTTCGGCGATCATGGGGAGCCCATCCTGGATCTTGACTTTGTCGATCTCGCCATAGCGGAGGGCTTCGCAGTATTTGATAAAGGAATACCAGGCTGGATGAATGTAAGTCAGTTCGCCCGATTTGATATCTTCATCCGATTTTGCTACCCCGTTAGACATAATTGTTCTCTCTTTTAAAGACATAACTGCAAAAAACATACCAATAACTTTATATGGAGACAATGACCGATTTTTTCAGCTTTTTTGTCCATTTTAGGACAATCTCTATCCGTATTCGAACAGATTTTTCTTTTATGGATGCCTTTGTCTAGGATCACATACACGCGGCAACTAACCGGGCCTTCTGTCACGTTCTTTGTGTATTGGATATGAAATTCTGTTTTTGTCCTCTCTGATCTTCACTCCCTTAGATAATAGGACGTAAAACTATGTCTAAACGTTGACACCCAGATAATTCCTTGATATCCTTTTTCCAATCAAATTCAAGGGGAAAGCCATGACGATCGAATGCCCCAAATGTCATTTTGAAAACACAGATGACAGCATTTATTGCGGGAAGTGCACGACCCCGCTTAAAACTTCCGATGACGCTCCGATCGAACACACGGAGACTCTCCAGGCTCCCAAAGAGGATCTCACCTCGGGTTCCACGTTTGCCGGTAGATACCAGATCATCGAAGAGTTAGGAAAGGGCGGCATGGGATGGGTTTACCGGGCTATGGATAAAAAGCTGAGCGAAGAAGTGGCACTCAAGCTCATTAAACCCGAGATCGCTTCGGATAAAAAAACCGTCCAGAGATTCAGTAACGAACTCAAGATCGCCCGTAAGATCGCCCACAAAAATGTGGGCAAAATGTACGACCTTAACGAGGAGGACGGCACGCATTATATCACGATGGAATATGTGCCAGGCCAAGATCTCAAGGGATTGATCAGGCAATCCAAACAGTTGACCGTAGGGACAGCGATCTCAATAACGCAACAGATATGCGACGGATTGTCGGAAGCGCATTCATTGGGAGTTGTGCATCGCGACCTGAAACCCAGCAATATTATGATTGATAAAAACGGCAACGCCCGGATCATGGATTTTGGGATAGCCCGGTCTGTCGAGGGGAAAGGTTTGACGGGTGCAGGAATTATGATTGGCACTCCGGAGTACATGGCACCCGAGCAAGTGGAAGGAAAGGAGGTCGATGCGCGTACAGATATTTATTCGCTCGGCATCATTCTGTACGAAATGCTTACAGGGAGGGTTCCTTTCGAGGGCGATACGGCTTTGAGCGTGGCCGTAAAGCACAAAACAGAAATGCCGAAGGCCCCAACAGAATATAATGAGCGGATCCCTGAAGATCTCAACCGATTGATCCTGAGGTGCTTGGAGAAAGATAAGGAAAAGCGGTATCAAAGTGTTGATGAATTAAGTCCTGAACTTGCAGATATTGAGAAGGGAGTTCCTACTGCCGAGAGAGTTATGCCAGAACGAACCCCTCTCACATCGAGAGAGATAACCGTTAAATTCAGTTTAAAAAGACTCCTCCTCCCAGGTGCGGTAGTTATAGCCGTTATAATTGTTGCTCTTCTTATTTGGAAAGTGCTCCCACGAAAAGGTAGAGGGCCTCTTCCTGCCGGTAAACCTTCCCTTGCAGTAATGTACTTTGAAAATAATACCGGAGAGGAAGGTTTGGATCACTGGCGAAAGGCTCTATCCGATCTATTGATTTCGGACCTTACACAATCGAAGTATATCAAAGTCCTCAGCAGTGACAAGCTCTTCAGTATCCTTAGGAAATTGGACCTTCTCGAAGCGAGGAGCTATGGAACAGAAGACCTCCAAGAGGTTGCATTTGAAGGAAAAGCCTCTCATCTTCTGCAGGGAGTACTGACAAAGGCCGGAGATAACTTCAGGATCAATATCACGATTCAGGAGGCTAGCACTGGGGAGCTTATCGGCTCTGAAACAGCAGAAGGCCGAGGGCAGGAGAGTTTTCATTTGATGGTGGATGAGCTGACACCCAAGATAAAGACGAATTTCGAACTGAATGATGAAGATATTGCTGGCGATATCGATAAGGACATAGGGAAAATTATGACCAAGTCTCCGGAGGCGTATAAATATTACGTCGAAGGAAGAAAATATCACAAACCCGGCTCCTATGATCTTGAGCTCGAATTTATGGAAAAAGCTGTGGACATCGATCCTGAGTTTGCTATGGCATACAGAGCGATGGCTGCCGTTCACAGAAATTGGAGAGATTATCCGGAAGCCAGGAAATACCTGGATAAAGCCTTGGAGTTCAGTGATCGACTGCCGGTTAGAGATCAATACCTCATCGAAGGAGACTCACACAGTATCGATAACAATTTTGAGAAAGCTGTAGAAGCGTATTCGAAATTGCTGGAGCTCTATCCCGATGATTATACAGGACTCAATAACATGGGCGTCCTCTATGCCGCTCGGGATGATTGGGATAATGCCATAAAATATTACGAGTTGGCCTACACAAGTGAAAAGGGATTTCTTGGCCTCACAAATTTGGCCGATCATTATGAAAAGAAAGGATTGTATGATAAATCAAGAGAGCTTTATATTGACTATTTGAAGAATGTATCCAGTGATGTTCAAATCCATTGGAGATTGGCTTTCAACTATGCTGTTGGATTGGAATTCGATCTTGCACTCGATGAGATGGATAAAGTTATTGCCCTGAATCCCCGGGCTAACAAAGATTGGCTGAATTTTCTTAAAGGGGATTTCGACCTATTTGAAAAGGCATGTTTAGATCGATTAAAGGAGGAAGACAAAAGGTCTCATTTAGGTGCAAGACGTCAGCTGGATATGTTATACCGAACCCGGGGAAAGTTTGAGGAGGCTAAGAAACAAAACGAGTTAATGATAGAACTTGCGAAAGAATTGGAAATGCCCGGCCGAATAAAATGGATTCGTTTGTCACTGAGTTATAATTATTTGCTCACAGAGGAGCCACAGAAAGCTTTAAGAGAGATAGATTTAGCCATGGAAGAGGTCAAAGAGGAAGAGAATAGAAATCTCAAGATATGGGCTTTACCGATACGGGCAATAGCCCTCTCAAAAATGGAGTCTTTTGATGAGGCTGAAAAAGTCGCTGAATCGCTCAAGTTAGTTATTGAAGAAGGAATAAAGAAAAAGGAGATTCGGTCCTATTATCTTGTACGGGGAATGATAGAACTTGAGAGGGGGAATACTGCAGAAGCTGTTAAACTGCTTGAAGAAGCTGTGTCACTCATGCCTGCTCAAAATGTTAATAATGCTGATCAGGCCTGGTATATCTATCCGCTTGCAAGCGCATATTATGCTGATCGAAACCTGGATAGGGCTCGAGAGGAATTCGAAAACATCACTCTTCTGACGGTCGGGAGGCAAGGTTATGGAGAGCTGTACGCTAAAAGTTTTTATATGCTCGGTAAAATTTATGACGAGAAGGGCAACAGCCTCAAAGCAAAAGAAAACTACGAAAAATTCCTTGATCTGTGGAAAGATGCTGATCCCGGCCTGTCTGAAGTCGAGGATGCTAAAAAGAAGTTAGCCGCATTGTAATATTATATCGCCACAAGTTTTTCTTAGAGGGGCAATTTTGACCCCAAAATTACACTTTTAAGTTTTTTTTATATGAATTTCTTTGGCTAATATACTTATAATCAATAAGTTACTGAGGCCCATCCCCCTTCTTTGTCCCCCTTCTCTTATTTGTAGGAGATTTTAAAAGGGGAGAGGATTCCGGTTTTGTTCTGTTGCCCGTAGAGAATCGTGCGGCCGTTCAGCTCTGGCCACCAGTTCCCATCTCGCACACGAATGTTATCTTTTGATATCAGAATATAGGCTGTGGGATGCGCAAAGAAAGCACCGGGTAAAAGATCAACCCAGACGAGGAGACTTTTATCATGGATCCTAAATGGTTTCTCTCGAGGTCCATCTGTAAGCCTGTCTTGAGAGGTAAGCTCGTGGGGGTAAACATGGATAGCTATTTTATCGTCTATGAATCCATCCATTGAAATAAGAAGCAGTTCGAAAGGACTGATGAGTGCATATTTGCTGTTTTCGTTATAGAGAATCATCTTTCCGTTGAGAACCGGCCACATGTTTCCCCTCTCTATCCGAACATTTTCCTTAGTGATAAAAATGTAAACGGTATCATGGACGAAGAACAGACCAGGAAATAGATCAACCCATATAAAAAATGTATCCTCTGTTATGTAAAATTTTTTGCCATACGGGCCATCTTGAAGACTATCCTGAGGTGAAAGAGAATGAGGATAAAAATGGATATAGATGGTATCTTGCAATTCCTGGGAGAAGAGCAACAGGGGCAAAAGAATGAGAAAAATGACACTGAGCCTCTTCATCATATGAGTCTCCTTTTAGATTCAAAAATCCTTATATTTACTATTCAGTATATAAGCAAAAAATGTGCCATTGTCAGACTGTTTTATAAAAACTGTATGAATATTCCTGAGGAGACTGTACGAATCCATATCGATGTCCTCCTGATCCAGTACCATAAGCAGGGTCGAGATTATAACATTACCACAAATTTTTGGTATGCCTATTGCCCAGCGGATAGGGTATCCGTCTCCGGCTACGATGTTGCCGTTCCGGTATCCTCCTAAATTGACATTCAATTCAATCCTGTGATAATAACTACAGTAGGCGAAAGGTATAAAAGGGTTTCGTGTTAATTTTTTCTAAGGGGAGGTGGTTTATGTTGAGTAAAGTTTGTGTTCGGTGTATGAATATTATTCTTGTTTTGATTTGCGTATGCCCGGCTATGGCTCAGATGGAACCGATTTGTGAATTCGAAAATATCAAGGTTCCGTTTACCCTCAAAGATGAAGAATCTTCATTCGAGAAAGGCAAATATGATTTTGAGCTTTTAAAGATGAACAACATCTTTTATCTCAGGATCAAGAAAGAAGGAAAGCCGGTCTGCCTCAAACCCCATGGGCAGAAAGTTGCGTATAAGAATCTTTCTGATCCAGAAATTCCCCAACGTTCGAAATTTCGGATTAAAAGAAATCCGGCGCTTAAAATTGCCTATATCATTTTCGAGTCTGGAAGCCATCACAAAGAATATCCTTTTCTGAAAGTGAGATTCAGGATGAATTATGAAGAGTAAGGAATGTGGCTCATTGGATGGGTTGTGAATGCCGGTTCCGGTTTTTCTGTTCCTCTAAATCTTTGACCTTGCCATTTTGGATGTGATAATTTTATTTCAGGCATGATATCTCACGAATACAAATGCATATTCGTTCATATTCCCAAATGTGCGGGAATGAGCATTGACCGCGCATTCAATTACAGACACAATCATGAATGCCACCAGCATCCACATAAGTATCCTGAATGGAAAAATCCCGAATACTATAAATTTACGATCGTACGAAATCCATATGACAGGCTGGTGTCGGCATTTTCATTTTTAAAATCCGAAAGCCAGAAAAAGAAAAGCCTACAGGACTTAATCCCGTTTACAAAAAATTTTGATATTTTTTTAAGGGAATTCGTTTCAAACCTCTATACATACCCCGTTTTTGCATCTTCAAAATACCAGCACATAAGACCACAAATGTACTGGATATCCGATGGCTATGATTTTATTGGGCGTTTTGAAAATATTGAGGATGATTTTGAAAGAGTCTGTGAACGTGTAGGGCTCAAAAAGAAAAACTTAAGGCATAGAAACAAAAGTAAACACAGGCATTATGTTCAGTATTACACACCGGATACAATCAAGATCGTTCAGAGGATATATGAAGAGGATCTCGCCTTTTTTAGCTATACATTCGGTGATTAATATTTCGACCCTTATTTCCCAAATTGTAATCCTATGTGTAAGATAGGATTTTCTAAATCCAAATTTTTTTTGTTTAGAAAAGGCATACTGAGTCCTCCCACAATTCTAACAAACCCAGATAGATTGACTACGGCAGCAATTTCGGGTTCAAAAATAAAAAAACTTCTTCCCCACGAATTTCCAGATCCAAACAAGGCGCTGGCTTTGAAGTGTAATTTTCTGTGGGGAGCAAATGAATATTCAAAAAGGACACCTCCGTAAGCGGGTTTGCCTGGATCGAAATCGACATTAAGCTCTAAAGCCCCCATCCCTGATATAGCCCTGGCGTAAGCTCCAATGCCAACAGAAAACGAGCGGTTAAAGGTGAATCCAATGCTTCCTCCTAAGAGGAAGGCCTGTTCTTCGTATACACTCGTGGACTTTGTGCTGATCTGGCCAAAAAAGCGCGATCTGACTCTTCCCCTCAGCAATGCTTCTCTCCTTGATTGAAACTCCGCATCTCCACGTGGCGTCGTGTATTCTTTTATTGTTTTTATCAAATTATCCGGATCCAGTTGGGCGATATCCCCTTTTTGCAACGCTAATTCTGATTCATACACATTCCCTTCGCTTATATTAACTATTCTGTATTTCCCTTCTTCAAGTCCTAATTCAATCTCCCGTCCGGATAGCTTGGTCAATTCTACAACAAGCAAATCATCCCAATTATGTATGAATAAATTGCCCTCAATAAATTTATCAAGGATCAGAAGTGCCGAGCCCTACCTGATATCTGTCATCACAACATCTCCAGTACCAGCCATTTGGATATTGTAATACGGATGTTGAGGCCCGCTTAAGCTTTTTTCAGTCTGCGCGAGAGTTTCATTAAAGGCAAAATGATAGGCCTCGTTGAGTGTCACTCGACCGTCCTGGGTCATATCCGCTGCTCCTCGCAATCCAGAAATTAAATAATGAGAAAAAAATGATCCTTTAATCCGGTCCGACTCTTGGGAGACTTCATCTGAAGAGCTTGATGTCAAAAAAGCAGTTCCCTTCATCTCATAAGCTGTATCCAGCAGAAAAGGCAGGCGCTTCTTTCCTCCCTTTATCCGAGCAAATGCTCCATAAGTGACACTCTATTTTGTGGTAGGATTTTGCCAAGCGAACTGTCCATTCAACAACCAGTTAAGCATGACTGCCGATGGCAAATATTATCGTAAAATTCTTCCCTCTTGCTTTGGACATAACAATCCTCTTTTGTAGCCGTTTTAATTTTAACATGAAAGTGCTTCATATTGGATATATTTTGAATGCATGGATGCTGATCCGGGGATAACTGAGGTTGACGAAGCGAAGAAGAAACTGGCAGGATTGAACATCCAGAAACTCATACACTCTTTAATCCACAATAGCGAGATAGCATGAGATAAGCCCCTTAAATATTTGATGACTTTTTATAGCATTTGAAGCATTTAGAAGATTGACTATCACTTCTTTCTTTGATATTTTTCTCTTAGGCAAGCTAAAAGGGGATAACCGTGGCGAATATATGCCCGAAATGTCAGTTCGAGAATCCCGACGATACCCGGTTTTGCGGCAATTGTGCTGCACCGCTTAAACCATCTGAAGAAATCCCTGTCTCACTCACGAAAACAATCCAGAAACCGACAGATGAATTAAGCAAAGGATCAATTTTTGCAGACAGATATACGATTTCTGGTGTCTTAGGAAGGGGAGGCATGGGCATTGTCTATAAAGCCGAAGACAATAAGCTCAAACGTAATGTGGCCCTTAAGTTTCTGCCTGTGGAGTTAACGAGCAGCGTTGAAGCCAAAGAGCGGTTTATCAGAGAGGCCCAAGCTGCAGCAACTCTATCCCATCCCAATATCTGCACAATCTATGAAATAGAAGAAAAGGAAGAGAAAGACTTCATCTCTATGGAATACATAGAGGGAGAGAGCTTAAAGGAAAAGATTCATAAAGGCCCAGTAAAACAAGATGAGGCATTGGCTATTGCCATTCAAGTGGCAGAGGGATTGGAAGCAGCGCATAAAAAAGGGATTATTCACAGGGACATAAAGAGCGCTAACATCATGGTTACAGAGAAAGGGCAGGCCAAGATCATGGATTTTGGCTTAGCGAAGGTTACAGGCTCCACCTTGATAACGAAAGAGGCGAAGACCATGGGGACAGTGGCCTATATGTCGCCTGAACAGGCCAGGGGAGAGACCGTGGATCACCGCACAGATATCTGGTCGCTGGGTATATTGCTTTATGAGATGCTCAGTGGGAGATTGCCGTTCAAAGGCGATCATGAAGCATCTATTCTGTATTCTATAGAACACAAAGAGCCAAAACATCTTAAAGAATTCAATCCAAGTATCCCTACTGCTATAGCAGAGGTTGTTGGAAAGGCGTTGGTAAAGGATCGTGAGGAGCGATATCCTGACGCAGAAGCACTGCTAGATGATCTGAGAGCTGTTTCAAAAGGTCTTGAGCCTATTAGGATTAAAGATCTGGCACGTAAACTCAAGTATGCAAAAATTAAAAAGGTGTATCTTTATGCAGGAATTGTTGCTCTTGTGATTGTAGCGGTGGTTATCTGGCAGCTTCTTCCACAAAAAGAGGCATTGCTCGCTCCGAAGATAGAGAATTCTGTTGCAGTGATCAGCTTTGAGAACCAGACAGGCGATGACTCCTATAACTACTTACAGAAAGCCATTCCCAATCTTTTGATCACAAACCTTGAAAATACAGGATACCTGTATGTGGCTACATGGGAGCGTATGCGGGATCTCCTCAAACAAATGGGAAGAGAGGATGCAAAGTATATTGACCCAGATCTTGGCTTTGAAATTTGCCGCAGGGAAGGTGTCAAAGCCATTGTCCTTGGCAGTTTCACGAAAGCAGGAGAAATATTTGCCACAGATGTGAAAGTCTTGGATGTCGATACAAAAAAACTTCTAAAGAGTGCCAGTGCAAATGGTCAGAGAGAAGATAGCATCCTAGCCACACAAATCGATGAGCTAAGCAGAGAAATTTCTCTAGGGATTGGCATTGACAAACAAGAGATTGAAGATGCCCCGTTATGGATTGCTGAAGTCACGACAAATTCTATGGAGGCTTATAACTATTTTCTAAAAGGAAGAGATGATTATACACATTATCATATAGAAGACGCCCTGAAGTTTCTTGGAAAGGCCATTGAGATCGATCCAACATTTGCTTCGGCATATCTTTTCCTTGGGATGACCTACGAACTTTCAGGACAAGTTAAAGCATCACACGAGGCCTTTGAGAAAGCCAAGACTTTTTCCAAGAAAGCGACAGAAAAAGAGAGGCTTTTTATAGAAGAAGTTTACGCTAGTACAGTTGAGGGAGATCTAGAGACAGGAATGCAAATCATCAAACAGATGGCTGAGAAATATCCCAAAGAAAAGATAGCTCCTCATCGATTGGGTATGTATTACAGATCTAAGGGATTATTTAATGAAGCTATCGAAGAGTTCAACAAAGCACTTGCACTTGATCCAAACTTCGAACCCACACTGAATCATCTCGGCTACACTTATTCTAATATGGGTGATTATGAGAAAGCCATTGAATGTTTTAAGAGATTTGCTTCAATCTCTCCTGAGAATGCCAATGCTATTGGATCATTGGCCGAGCTGTATCTAAGAATGGGAAGGCTTGATGAAGCATTGGCTAAATTTAAAGAAGTGTTAGACATTAGTCCTGATTTATATTTCGGGAACTGGATAATAGGGTATATTTATGCTCTTTGGGAGGATTACTCCGAGGCAATGAGATGGATCGACCAATATATTTCCCAGGCTCCATTTCCAAGAGCAAAGGCTGTGGGATTTATATGGGATGGTTTTTTTCATTACTGGACAGGCAACTATAAGCAGTCTATTGGGGATCTTAACGAGGCAACAGCACTGGTTAGACCGGCTGGGGATAGCGAGGTTCAAGCTCATGTCGACTGGATGAAAGGATGGATTTATTATGATATGGAAGAGCTTGAACTCAGCAGGAAGCATTTCAAAAGTTGGTATAAGATTTGCGAGGAGAGCCGACCAGACCTTATTTCATATCACAAGGCAATCTATAGTTTTTCTCTTGGATTGTTAGACTTGCAAAAGGATCAAATCTATTCTGCCAAGTCCAAGCTGGATGATGCGAAATCTCTATTGTCTGATATTAATCCTCCAGTTAAAGAGAGAATAATATTTTTTTATGATCTGTTTAAAGGAGAGGCACTGCTCTCAGATGGCCTCTATAAGGAAGCCATCTCCATTTGCGAAGAAACAGCTCCTTTTCGTATGCCTGGTTTAGCTCCACATACATTCCTTGGATTCTTTAATGTACCCTTCATAAAGGATTTATTGGCCAGGATCTATCAAAAAAAGGGAGATTTAGATAAAGCTATTGTCGAATACGAGCGACTCTTAACGAATCCAAAAAGTGAAGAGCGCTGGCTTCTTATACATCCTAAGTACCATTACAGGCTAGCCAAATTGTATGAAGAGAAAGGCCAGAAGGGAAAGGCCATAAAACAATATGAGAGATTCCTCGACCTGTGGAAGGATGCTGATCCGGGGATCGCAGAGGTTGAGGATGCGCGGAAAAGATTAGCTGGATTACAGGACTAGCATGTGTCTGAAGTAGTTGCGCTTATCAAGATAAAAGAGATGCAAACAGAGTTAAGGAATTTTGTTAAATAAAGCTCTTCGCATGTGTGGGAAGGAAAAAGAAATATGGATAATAAATAAAAATTGTATTATAGTACACATGGGAACCAAGAATTCATAATATACTGCTAAATCTATAATTGAAGCTCTTAGCTTTAAAATGTGAGGTAAAGATAAAGAAGCCAAAGCAATAATTTTCCAGGAATTTGGAAAGGGGGGAAACACTATGAACAAGAATTTTAAAATATTGTTCATGTTGATGTCTATCCTTTTGATTGCTTCATTTACTTATTCTGCCCAAGCTCAGAGCGGAACTCTCAAAGTTATGGTGATAGATGATGAAGGGAATTTTCTACCTGGCGTGTCATTAACTCTATCAAGCCCAGTCATGATGGGAACAAAGGCCATGGTCTCGAACATGGTAGGAGAAGCTCTATTTGTTAATCTGACTCCAGGAATTTATGAGATTAAGTCTACTCTCGACGGGTTTCAGGAAAAGATTTCAGCAGGAATTGCAGTCTCTCTGGATAGACAGACACTTCTCCAGATAGAATTGAAGCCCGCAGTTTTAGAAGAATCCGTAACTGTAACAGCTGTATCACCTGCCATTGATACCACAAAGTCTGTCATCGCCGAGCATGTAACACATGAGACAGTGGAATCGCTTCCGATCGCGCGTGATTTTGTCGGATACCTGCAGTTAGCAGCCGGAGTCAATATAGTTCCTAACTCACAGGGGCGGGACACACCAGAAGATCCTGCAGGTAAAGGCGGTTTAAATTATAAAGATAGAGGCCCCCAGGGAATTGGAGGTAAGCGAGGTTCCCGCGACAATCTCTATTTCCTTGATGGTATGAATATCACAGGTCTGCATTCTCAAACAGCTCTGATGACCTTTAATAACGAAGTAATCCAAGAGCAAGAACTTATGACCTCTGGTGTTCCGGCTGAATACGGCGGAGGAAAAGGTGTTATCGGAAACATCGTGACCAAATCCGGAGGAAACAGGTTTTCAGGCTCAGTGAACTTTTATGCTCAACCAAAATCGTTTTTTCTGCCTTATGGTGGGAAATCCTATAATGCTTCGAATGATCCAACTAGGCTTGAGGGATACAAGGACAATATGTACGATACGGCTTTCACATTGGGCGGACCAGTAATGAGAGACAGACTCTGGTTTTTTGTTTCCGGCCAGTACAGGAATAATTCTAGTAAGTTCAATCTTTCGGAATTTGCATCTTCTGAACGAGATGAAGTGGAGTATGCTGAGAAACGCTCAGGATTATTTGGAAAGCTTTCATTCAGATTAACGGCAAGTGATTCCTTCACTTTCCTGTACTTTTTAGACCACTATGATCTCAGAGGAAGCCGTGATGTGAACACAATCAAGATCAGACAACCCGAGGAAGAATACGATATGGGAGTTTATAGCGGTTATTATCAGAAGGTCATTGGAAACAACTTCATCCTCGATTTTCGCTACGGACATTACTGGCTTTCTGGGAAGCTGGGCCCCCGCTATCCAGAGGCAGGAGTCCCTGATACTCTTATATACCTTCCTGAAACATTTCCAGCAATGGAAGACTACATGTTTGGCGGTTATTCAACTAAAATGGATAACAAAAACACGAGGGACCAGTTCAGCATATCTGCCGAGTGGTATACGAGTCACATGCGATTCAAAGCTGGACTCATGTACTCCAACGAATTTGATGAAGATGACCTTCATTTTCATTGGGGTGAAAAACGCAATTCATTGGACCCAAACCTGGTAGGAATGACCTGGGGAGAAATCATTGATACAACCACGAGTCCAATGATTTTCGACATGATTCTGCCTAAGCTGAACACTGAATGGGGCCCCACTTCTGAGGTGTATGATTTGAATGGGGATGGTGTTGTCACTGAGGAGGAATTGAGACAGGCAACTTTTTTCGAAATGAACGAACACGGATTAAACTATTTGAGAGAATTCGATGTCAAAAGAGGTGTAAACAAAGTCAGGGCCATGCGCTGGATAGGATATCTGATGGACGACTGGAAAATCAATGAGTTCTTCACTCTCAATGTCGGAGTTAGAGTGGAAAATCACAGGTACAGGGCTTCAACGGGCGAGACTATTCTTGACATGGAAAATGTGTTCCTGCCCCGATTAGGATTGGTCTGGAATATTGGCGGCAGAGGCACCCATAAGTTAACTGCTTTTTATGGACATTTCTCTGATCCTATGCCCTTTACAGTGATTCATTTCGCTGGCAACATTTCTGGACGAGTAAAACATTTCCAGGTCTGGCTTAATAAGGATTGGTACACCTATCGTGAAACGGGTAAAGCAGAATTCAGGATGTGTGCCTGGACTCCAAACACGAAGGACAGTTTTTCGCGAGAATTCTCATTGACTCATGAAATTGATCTAGGATATAGGCTGATTATCGCCAGTCAGATTTATTATCGCGGAGATCGGAATATCGTGGAAGATTATGATCTTTTTTCGTACGTGGGTGCCCTTCCCAACCGCCCACATTGGTCGCATCTTGCGCTTACTTATGCAGATTTTGGTTTCGGGCCTGAAGGGCCTACTGGCCAGGCAATGTATTTTCTCTCTAACCTTATAGGGGCCAAAAGAGATATCACTGGCTTTGACTTTGAGATCTCGAGGCGATTCTTTAATGGGTCGTATGTAGTGGGCCAGTATTCCTTTAAGCACGCTCTCGGGAATAGCCAGTCTGATGGAAACCTAGATCTTCAGGGTGATTTTGTTCAGCTTGATCCAAGAAATCCCTGGATGTGGGGGGCAACTCCAGGAACCATCGCTCACAAAGTTAAAATATTCGGCACATACAGAACTGCTTTCGGCTTGGATATTGGAGCTCTCCT
>JASFPP010000086.1:0-15303 GCA_050115915.1 Candidatus Aminicenantota bacterium | reverse complement strand
GTCCTGAGATCTTTGGTGTAATAATAAATGTCAAAATGTGCGGTCTCGTACTTGTCCCACTGGAAATTAACGTAGTTGACCTTATTTTTCCCGTAATAGGGCATGTAATAGTACTGGCCAAATCCCATCTGCGCGACGAGCGCAAAAAACGAGATACAGACAATAATTTTTGTGTATTTTTTCATCGGGACTCCTATCTTACTTGGCGATGAGGTATCTTTCCTGGAGTAACTCATCGGCCAGAAAAGCTTGGAACAGTTTATCCTTGACCGATTGGATGAGGTCAAAGTATGCAAAGTAGGCCGTCTGGTTGGGATTCTGGTAGTTTCTCGTTTCCTTAAAATTTTTCTGGTAGAGGGTTTCTCCGGTATTCGAATCGATCAGATAGAGATTGAAGAAAAGGGTGAAAAATTTTCGCTCCTCGAGCGCCGTTCTGTCCGGGAAGGGATCTTCGAACTGGCGTTTTTCTCTGTCAACGAGAGCTTTGCGGACTTCCGATCTGTAGTCGATCGTCCCCGTAAAAATAATGGCATGCTCCGTTTCTGTGGGGATGACTGTCCAAAAATCCGCCTGCTCGAAAGCCTCGGCGCTTGCGGGGGCAACATCGGCCTTGGAAACGGGGATCTCGATGTTTTTTCCGAATTCGAAGGAGAAGTACTCCGTGGTCTCTTTGTTCAGGTCAAAATCCGTCCTTTCCTTCTCGACGAGAAAATTTGTAACAACCATCTCTTCGAAACGGTCGAGCTCGAAGGAGATAGGCCTGGGCATTTCCACTCTCACGCGCCAGTAGCGTCCACCTCCGGTAGAGCAGGAATACAGGATAAACAGGAGGAACAACCAGATCCATTTATTGTTTTTTAGGACTTTCATCTTTTCTAGCCTCATAACGTTTCATGAATTGATTATAGTTGGCATTGATATGCTTATCGTCAGGCCTGATCTTTAAGGCCAGCTCGTACGCGTTTTTGGCCTCATCCCAAAGTGATTTTTTTTCGTACGCCACGGCTAAATTGTTGTGGGCAGAGGCGGAATCGGGATTTTGTTGCAAAACCTTTTTCCACCGGAATATGGCTTCGTCCCACAGGTCCAACTTTGCGGCTTCGATACCAAAGCGCATTTGGTCGGCGGGGAGAGAGGCGGCACATTGAGTGATTATAAATACGATCGGAATTATAGAAAGCAACAAAATAATATGTTTAATCTTCATCACAAATCCTCTAAATCTACAGTACAGCTTTTTGTTTCGTTCGTCAAGCTCCCCATAGGAACAGCAAAATTCGTACCAAATCCTCCAGAGGGAGAGCGTTCGGCGACCTGTAAATATTGTTACAAAATGGGGACACTTGTATCGATTAGGAGTGTTCCCCGGCCGCAAAGATGTATTGGAATTTCTTCAGTTTTATGGTATAAACGTATTTTTCAAGAGAGAAAAAAATGCCGAAAGTATGTCATGTATGCGGAAAAGGCCCGAGCTTCGGCCAGTCGGTCAGTCATTCACATAAGGCTTCCAAGAAAAAGTGGAATCCGAACCTGCAGCACGTCAAAGCACAAACCCCATCAGGACCGAAAAAAATCTGGGTGTGCACACGGTGCCTGCGCTCGGGAAAAGTGACAAAAACCCTCTAACCTCTACACGCGTTCCACAGAAAATATTTCTTTAATGGCAGAGATCTTTGCCACGATGTTTTCGAGGTGTTGGATATCCCGGATGTTGATGGAGAGCTTGATCTGCCCCTTTTTGTCAGGGAAAGTGAGCACTTCGGCTTTTGTGATGTTGCCCTTCTGCGCTGCGATCACTGTCGTGAGTCTTGCAAGCACGCCGGGCGAATCCTCCCCTTTAATCAGGAGTTTTCCCAAATAAACGCCTTTGATGGCTTTATCCCAGGCTGCATCGACCATTCGTTGCGGATCGAGGATTTCTTTTATGACGAGAGGGCACCGCATTGAATGGACCGTTATCCCCTTGCCGGAAGTCATGTATCCTGTGATTGGTTCTCCCTTTATGGGGTTGCAGCATTTTGCGAGTTTTATCGATGCCCCTTTCTCATCTTTGACAAGGATCGTCGTTTCGGGCCGTTTTTTGACTTTGGTGACAACTTTTCCGAGCAGAGACTCCTTTTTTGTGGTCAGGGCCATTTCCGAGAAGACCCTTTCTATAAACCGTTTGTTGGCAACAACTTTTCCCGATCCCAGGAGGGCGTAGAAATCATCCATATTCTTCATTTTAAAGGGAACGGCCTGGGATAGGCGTATCCATATGGCCGCGCTTTTCCTCTCTCCTGCGGGCAGGGCGTATTTATCCAGCCCTTTGTCCCACATTTTTTTTCCGTGCTGGATGTTCTTAATCCGCTCCTGTTGATTAAGCCAGCGTTTGATGTGATACCGGGCCTTTGATGTGTAGGCGGCGTTTAACCAGTCTCTGCTCGGGCTTGCTTTCGAATCCTCCAGGATTTCCACAATATCACCCGGTTTGAGGATGGTTTTTAAAGCCGCCTGTTTTGCGTTGATCTTGGCTCCCCGGGCATGAAGACCCAGCTCGGAATGAATCCGGAAGGCGAAGTCGATAACCGTTGCACCCAAGGGAAGGGTGATCACCATCCCTTGGGGCGTGAAAACATAGACTTCCTCGGGAATGAGGTCTGTTTTCAGGCTTTTTAAGAATTCTTTGGGGCTTTTTTGTTCTTTGTAGAGCTCTGCGACCTCACGCAACCAGACGAGCCTTTTGTCCTCTTTCACCAAAGCCTTGGGATCCGCCTCTTTATACCTCCAATGCGCAGAGATTCCGTTTTCTGCAAGATCGTGCATATCTTCGGTGCGAAACTGAATTTCTATGGTCTGTTTTTTTTCTGTGATGATCGTCGTGTGAAGGGCTTGGTACAGGTTCGGTTTAGGCATGGCGATATAATCCCTGAACCTGTGAGGAATATGGGGCCAGGACTGGTGGACGATACCGAGGGCGGCGTAACAATTTTTCGTTGTATCTGTGATCAACCGCAAAGCCATGAAGTCGAAAACCTGGTCAAAAGGAAGATTCCGACGGGTCATCTTGTTGAAGATGCTATAGGGGCGTTTGATCCTGAAGAATATCCGGGCCGGGATATGATGCTCTTCTATCAATTGTTCAAGATTCCTTTGGATTCCCTTGAGCTCTTTTTCCGCTTTTTTCTTCAAAGGATCTATAAGGGATGCGATCTGAAAGTAGTTCTCAGGATCCACATAACGGAAGGAAAGATCCTCGAGCTCTGCTTTTATCCGCCCCATCCCCAGGCGATTGGCAATGGGCGCATAGATCTCCAACGTTTCCTTTGCGATAGTCTTTTGCTTGCTTTCTGGAAGAAACTTGAGGGTTTTCAGGTTATGGATCCTGTCTCCGAGTTTTATGAAGATGACACGGACATCGTCCGTCATTGCAAGGATAATCTTGCGGATACTTTCGGCCTTTTGGATTTCGGGGGAGGAGGCCTCCATCAGGCTGATCTTTGTTATGCCCTCGATCAAGTGAGCCGCCTCTTTGCCGAAGGTCTTTTTGATCTCTGGAGCGGTGACCTCTGTGTCCTCCAGGACGTCGTGCAGGATCGCGGCCACGAGTGTTGTGGCATCCATTTTCATGTCGGCCAGCATGTTGGCTACCTCCAGCGGATGGCTGAGATAGGGCTCTCCGGAGCGGCGGACCTGTCCTTTGTGTGCACGTGCGGCGAACACATAGGCTTTCTTGAGGAGAGTGATCTCCTGATCAGAAAAAGATGAAGACACTTTCTCCAGGATATCGTTAAAACGAATCATGTTTTTCTATGTCAATGGGAATGGATTCCCTTCGTTTCCAAGGATCCAGTCGACAGCTTCGAGCAAATTTTTGGCCACATACGCAGGCTGAAGGCCTTTTTCCGAGAGCTTCCGGAGTGCCTTCTGTCCATGGCCCGTGAGGAGAAGCACAGGAATGGCATCGAAGTTCAGGCCGAATTCGATGTCTTCCATCTTATCGCCGACCATATAGGATCCCTTGAGTTCGATATCGAGTTCCTCGGAGGCTTTGAGTGCCATCCCCGGATTGGGCTTGCGGCAAGCACAGTCCTTTCTGTATCTAGCGTTTTGGGAATTTATGTAGTGCGGACAGTAGTAGAATGCGTCCAGTCGGGCATTGTTTACGTTGAATAGATCGCGCATATTCTGGTGGATTTCTCTGAGTTTTTTCTCTTCGATAAGCCCCCGGCCTATTCCCGATTGATTCGTTACGACCACGGCCAGGAATCCTGAATGGTTGATACGCCTTACCGCCTCATAGCTATAGTCATAGACCTCAATCGCCTCGAAGGAATTGGGGTACCCCACATCTTTGTTCAACGTCCCATCTCTGTCGAGAAAAACGGCTCTTCTTTTCATTTCAAGAGACTCTTGCATTCCTCATGAACCCTCTCTGGCGTTATTTGGGTCATGCACTGGTGTTCGAACGGACACTCCCTGTAAGAACATGGCCAACAGGGCACATACTCCTGGAGCACGGTGGAGGGCTTTTGATAGGGGCCTGTGATCCGGGGGTCTGTGGGTCCAAAAATGGCAACCACGGGCACCTTGAGGGCATTGGCTAAATGCATGGGGCCTGAGTCATTTGTGATGAAGAGAGCCGATAGACTGATCACGCCAGCCAACTGCGGAAGGGTTGTTTTCCCCGTCAGGTCAACAGGCGGATCGGGCATGAGGGCTGCGATGGTCCGGGCGATCTCTCGATCCGCCTCCGAACCGATGATGAGTATCTGCGCATTTTGATGTTTCTGCAAGAGGGACGCAAGGCGGGCATAGGAGGGTGCGGGCCAGCGCTTGGCGGGGCCGTAAGAAGCGCCTGGGCTGAGGATAATGAGGGGATTATCCGTGTTTAAGGATAGCGACAGAAGCAGGTGATGTGCCTGCGTTAAGGCCTCGTCGCTCAAGGGGAAATCCAGCTCTATGGGCGCGGTTTCCAATCCCAGTTTGGAGATGAGGGAGAGGTAATAATGAAGGTGGTGCCGGGGGGCTTCCAGGAGGGAGGTCTCCACACGTTTTGTCAAGAGAAAGTGGCGCCCATCCCGCGCATATCCCCATCGCTGTGGGATTCCTGCCAGAGAAAAGAGGAGTGCTGAGCCGAAGGAATTTGTAAACAGGATGCCGATATCGAAGGCATGTTTTTTCAATTTGATGGCACTTGACCGCGTATTTTTAAAGCTGTTTTGGTTGGGGAGAGGAATCGTCCCTTTGATCCAATCCAAAGGGTCAAAAATTCCCCTCGTCCAATCCGAGGCACAGACCCAGATCTCTGCATTGGGAAAGTTATTCGGTAAAGACGCCAAAGCCGGGATGGAGAGGATCGCGTCTCCGATCCAGTTCGGTGCGCGCACCACGATTTTCATCCCCCCAATTGTATTCACTTCACCTGTTCTTGTCAAAATTCCCGTTATGGCGATAATCCAGGATTATTTCGTTGTCAGAGAGGGCTGTTTTTCGCTTTTTTGGTGTGAGGGGACTTCGGATTTTTGCGTCTCTTTGTTCTCTTTGGCCAAAGGTTTTTGTTTTTTCTCGGCCGGCGTATTTTTGGCATAGTCCGTGATGTACCAACCGTTGCCCTTGAATTGAATCGCCGGCGCTGTAATGGTTTTTTTCACAGCTCCGCCGCACTTGATGCATTTCTTCAAAGGAGGATCCGTGAATTTCTGGATAACTTCGAATTTTGCATGACACTTCGAGCACTTATATTCATATAACGGCATTATAATATCTCACATAGAAACGGAATATTATACCAGAGTTCAGATTTTTATCAACCGGTTCCGTGCAAGCCAAAGCATTTCCAGAACAGCAG
This sequence comes from Candidatus Aminicenantota bacterium, assembly GCA_050115915.1. Classification (GTDB taxonomy): domain Bacteria; phylum Acidobacteriota; class Aminicenantia; order Aminicenantales; family Aminicenantaceae; genus WTAW01. The sequence goes on along the minus strand of JASFPP010000086.1, from coordinate 9,473 downwards.
ATAAAGAAGCTGGCTGAGATAACTTGTTAGAAATTCGCATGTTCAATCAGCCTCGAGTGCGTTTTTTGAAAGTTCTCTTTTTTTGGGAGGAGGCGACCACAGGTCCAAGAGGAGACAATTGACCTGTATTGTTGACATAATTGGCTTTGAATAAGTGTCATATCAGGCGGAATTCTCTTTGGCATATTTTATGCACATGATAGGGAGGAGGAATAATCACAATTGCCAAAAAAGGGGCAGTCAAAAAGAGAGCGATGTTGATTTTGGAGCCTTGCTCAGGAGTATGTTTTTTTCTGACTAGACAGGAGGAAAAAATGAGAAGGCAAAAACTGATCGTTTTAGTAGCCGTAATCTTCATCCTGTATTTAATAGTGATTTTCAGTAGTGCCGAGCAGGTTAAGCGAGGAAAAATCGCAAGCCACTCCCTAAAAGATATCTATTCAATAAAGACCTATTCCCCCCTGCAGCAGCTCGCCCCTGGTGAAATCATCGTCAAGTTTAAGATGCCAATCTCCGACTTCGAGATGGCGTATCTCATTAGTAAGTATCAGTCCCAAAAAATAGGCGACTGGCGTTCAAGCTGGCCATCAGCAAGGAGAATTTCGAATGGCACCTATGTAATCAGGTTCCCTGAAGATTGCAGTGTAGAACAAATGATTGGAGTCTTCGAGCAAAACCCGTATGTGGAATACGCTGAACCGAACTTTATTGTCTATGCCATCGCATATAACTCCTCCAAGAAGATCCCAAGAGCGCCGTGGAAATACGGACAATTAAAACCTATTCGGGAAGCCCAAGGAGAGGACTTGCTCGTGGGCATCGAATCAACCAACAGAGCGGGCGGTACGATGCGATTTTCTGAGGCTCGGAAGAAAGAGAACATGCAACATAAGGGTATCCATGGAAAGGAAGATCTTGTTCTTTCTACCAGTAAGGCAAGCCTAAAGGCGGTCAATAAGGACAATGGAATTCAGCCTCATCCTGGAACTAATGATAATATGAGAGTGACACAGCCATCCGATAAAAAAAGGATTATCAGGTCTAAGACTAAAATCTACACATACAGAGATAGTGAAGGGAAACTTGTGGTTACCAATTATTATCTCAGCAAAAGCAACACCAATAAAAAATAATCCTTCCAGACGGTTTTGGATGCTTCAGAATTGCGGGCTAGTGAAAGACTATGGCTTCAAAGGTGTAGATCTCTGCCCCTGATCTCCACGCATCCTTTGGCAACCCTGCTTTTTGGCAGGTCCGCTGGAGGAACGTCCTTCGGGACCATCTGTTTTCTACCGGGACTTGAGGAAGCAATAAACCTCTTTGGTTTCCCTTCGCGATTATCAACCCGTGCCTTCCGACCTCGACCTCTCTAGGGTCATCTATCCTTACAGGCGAAGTGAGGACGGAGATTTCGAGCGCGATATCTTCGAGCTCGGATGGGGCGACGGGGGGGAATCGGGCATCTTTAGAGGCGGCATAGATCGTAGCCTGGACAATGGTTTGATGGAGCGGTAAAACGGCTTCGATAAATCCGATGCAACCCCTGAGCGCCCCCTTCTTCTTGAGCGTTACAAATGCGCCCTTGGGGCTTAGAAATTTGGGATTATTCTCTTTCGGGCGATAGATTTCGTTTTTGCGGACGTATCTTTCGAGAGATTCACGGGCGATTGCGAGCAAACGCGTTTTTTCTTCGGGGCTCAGAGAAAAGGAGTGGACGGTGCTTTTTCCCGCGTAGATGGCGGCGGCCATGTATCCCACGACTCTCGATTCATCCCCTCCCACCTGGGAAGAGTCCGCATACTTCAATGTTTTGATTTTTGGGCCTCCCACCTTCTTTGCATAGATAAGAACCGCGGCCACGGGTCCCCCGCCGCACATAATATTTTCTCTTCGCTCCATCTTTTTTAAAAGGACGTCCGTATCCATGGATTCGATAAGGGCCACGGTCTCCCGATCTACGGTGTTGGCCTTTCCTTTAGAGAAAAAATGGGAGAGGTCTGTGGATGCGACGATAAGCACATTCTTGTGGCGGAGGGTTTGGATAAAGGCCTCTGCGAGCGCAGATACCGTTTTTCTTGAAGGCACACCCATCACGATGGGAACGATTTTGGCCTCTGGCAGGACTTTCTGTATAAATGGCACCTGCATTTCCACGGAGTGTTCTTCCTCATGGGCCTTCGGGATGAACCCGAAGCCCGAGGCTTTGGATATCTCTGATGCGAGCGATTCGTCAATCTCCGCAACCCCAAAGGGCGTTTCGTACCCGCCTTCGGGATAGATGGAACACCCCCTGAATCCATGGCGGTGCGAAGGTCCTATAATGATCACTGTGTCGTAGTCTTTCCCATGGACAAGGCGATAAGCGTGGGCTGCGATCCATCCAGAATAGACGTATCCGGCATGCGGAGCGATGAGCCCGAGAATCCCCTCTGTCGGGGCGCTGCTGTCCGCTTGAAGAAGGAATCTGTCCAGTTGACGGGACAGCTCCTCTGGCCTGTTTTCATACCAGCTCCCCGCGCAGACAGGCTTACGAACACCCTGTGCCCAGCCCGGCAGAGAGGCCAGGATTCCTATTATCATTAAGGATATTATTTTACGCGTCATTTCCCTTCCCTCGTCATCCGGTGTTTTGGAATATCATTATATCAAGAAATCCCATGAATGACGAGATAGCCACGTAAGCCTCCTCAGATCCGTAAGGGCATGGATTCTCGAGTCGCCATAAAGTGCCCCGATCGAGTGGTGGAAAAAACTGAAAGAAAGGCTCCATGAAAACGTGGGCATCTCCCCAGGGGGCATGAGAGGAATGCCCCCACGTCCGAGTGAAGTTACCTCCCCGGGGGGACGGCGCCTATTTTCGATCTCCCCGCCGGAACCCCAGGAGCTCATTCATCACGGATTTGGGAATGCTTCCGATTTCGCTTATGCCCGCCATTTTCCAATTGACATTTCTTTGGGATTTCGTTAAAAAATGAGTGGGTGTTAGATATGAGACACATTCTGAAGTCGATCTTCACGATCATGGTCACCTCATCAGCCTTTTTTCTCGGTTTTTACCTGGGCAAGGAGAAAATCATGTCCATGATCCCTGATTTCCAGGAAGACTCCGACGAAAAACCTTAATTCAAAATTCTGTTTCCTTTTTCTCCCTCTTATCTCTCATTGTACACGTCAGATAGCTTTCGACATTCTGAGAAGAGTGCAAATTTGACTATAAATAATGAGACTCTTATAATAAACATCGACATTTTATATGTCTCGATGCGTACTAAAAAAAAGCTGAGTTTTTTATATAAAGAGGAATCTCATGAATTGGGCAACATACGGCGTCATCATCATATTCGCGGCCTTTATCATCTTGATGATCGTTAATCCGAAGCTTTCCTGTTTTGGTAGAAAAATCACATCCCCCCTCTACCCCGTTTTGCGACATAAAAAGAAATCACAAAAGAGGATAAAAACCCAAGACTATGGTTTTAACCTTTCAGGTGATGGGGAAAAACCCCTCCGTCAAAGCCAGAAAATCGGAGAGGAGGAAGAGCTGTTTCTGGAACAATTTAAAAATAAAAAATACAAAACAAAAGACTACGGATTCAAGCTTTCGGATACGGATAACTCGCAGGATCAGGATTCCAAAAACGGGGACGGAGAGAGCTCTCTGTGATCGGGATGAACGGTATTCACCTTTAGAGGCTGGGATTGCGACTGTATAAACTGCTGAGCGCGGGCCTTGTCTTGTTGTTTCTCTCCCGCTGCAGCACAACTCCTGTTTTGCTGACGCCCGTTCCTCCCCTGATTAACAGCATGGAAGGGTACGCCTCGCTAAGCTATGAAGGCACTCAGGGCTCGGCCCGGACCAAATTTGCATTCCTGGTCGTTCCTCCGGATAAAGGGCGAATCGATGCCTCCGATTTTCTGGGTCGCGCGATCTACCAGGTTGTTATAACCGATAACCGAGCTTATTTTGTGCTTCCTTCTAAAAAGGCCTATTGGCGGGCCGAGGAAGAGGAGATTGTCTTCCGCTTCATGGGTTTCCGCTTAACCCTGGAAGAGATCGGCCTTCTCTTGAGCGGCCGCTGGCCCGGGGATACGGGGGGTGATCCTCTCTTCGGATGGGTCCTCGAGAGGGATAAACAGGGCCGAATTGTCAGAGGGAAAAGGGGAGACCTCCGATTTTCAGTGGAGGCATTTATCGAAAACACGGGTATCCCGGGCTCCCTTTTTTTCTCCCACCCTATGAACGAAGGACATCTTAAGATCCGGAACATCGGGTTTAATCAACCTCTGAATGAAAAAGCCTTCTCCACCGGGTTTATTCAAAGATACGAAGAAAAGACTTGGGAAGAGATTCAAAAACTGTTCTAAGATGAAGATGCGTTCCTTCGCCAAGGTCAACCTGGGGCTGGAGGTCTACGGAAAGAGAGCGGACGGTTACCACGAAGTCAGGACTCTCCTCCAAGCAATCGATCTCTGCGATGTATTAGAGTTCCATCCTGTTCCGACCGGCACGATTCGCCTGACTGGTGACGATGAGCGAATCCCCTGGGATAAACGGAACCTCATTCACAAAGCCGCAACGCTCTTGAGAGAGAACCACCGAGTTTCGACTGGCGTTGATGTGAGTGTGCACAAGCGCATTCCTTCGGGGAAGGGACTGGGAGGGGGGAGCAGCAATGCGGCCATGACGCTCCTCGCGCTCAACAGGCTTTGGGGTCTGGACCTGGGGAGACGAGCTTTGATGGAGCTGGGCAAAAATTTGGGAGCCGATGTCCCCTATTTTCTCGAGGGGGGATTGTGTTTGGGGTCTGGACGCGGGGATGATATCGAGGCCATCGAGGACCTTCCCCCGTGGTATTGTGTTCTTGTGCTTCCCGAAACGACGATCCTGACGGAATCCGTTTACAACCAATTCCGCCCCTCCTTGACTTCAAACACCAAAGACAGTAAAATTATCAGGTTTTTGAAGGACCGTAGGCTGCATTTATTGGAAAACAGCTTAGAAGAGACGGTATTTCGTTCATACCCTCAGATAAAAGCCATAAAGAGTCTTTTCAAGAGTTTGAAGCCAGAGTTGTCCTTGATGAGTGGTTCAGGCTCTGCTGTTTTTGGGCTCTTCATGGAGGAAAGAAAGGCCAGAGAGGCCCTCAGGGAGTTGAGCGAGAGACATCCGTCGCTACTTGTGGAGACAATGCCACGCGAGCGATATTGGAACAGGTTGTTTGCTGGGGTGTAGCCAAGCGGTAAGGCAGCGGCCTTTGGAGCCGCCATTCGGAGGTTCGAATCCTTCCACCCCAGCCAGTGCTTGAATTCAGCGTTTCTCCCGCAGGGGAGAGATCGAGCAAGAGGAGCTATTGTGAAAAGAGAAAATACGATGAAAGTGTTTGCAGGATCCTCGAATCCCGCCCTCGCTCGGGAGATCGTCCGTTATCTTGACATCGAACTGGGCAAGTGTGTGCTCGAGCGCTTCAGCGATGGGGAGATCCATTTCTACATCGACGAGAATGTCCGTGGGGAGGATATTTTTATCATTCAAACGGGAGCAGAGGAGTTAAATTTTCATCTCATGGAGCTGTTCTTGATGATCGATGCCTTCAAACGGGCCTCGGCAGAAAGGATCACTGCAGTCGTCCCTTACTACAGCTATGCGAGACAAGATTGGAAGGACAGACCCCGTGTTCCGATCTCGGCACGGCTGGTCGCTGACCTGCTCGAAGCCGCAGGAGCATCCAGGGTTTTGGCCATGGACCTTCACTCTCCTCAAATCCAGGGCTTTTTCTCCGTTCCCATGGATAACTTGATGGCGGCACCTGTGCTTGTCAAATATATTCAATCGCTGGGACTGAAAGATCTGGTCATCGTGTCTCCGGATGCGGGGGGGGTGGGCCGAGCGAGATGGTTTGCCAAACGGTTGGATACCGACCTGGCTATTATCGATAAACGGAGGCCTGCGCCCAATGTGGCCAAAGTCTTTAACGTTATAGGAGAAGTCAAAGACAGAGATGTTGTTATTGTTGATGATATGGTAGACACAGCGGGGACTCTCGTCCAGAGCGCCGAAGCCCTTAAAGAGAACGGGGCGCAGCGTGTGTTTGCCGCATGCTCCCACCCAGTCTTGTCCGGGAAAGCTGTGGAGCGTGTCAATAATTCAAGCCTAGAAAAGCTTATCGTGACGAACACCATCCCGCTGAAAAACAAATCGGACACTGCGGATAAATTTGTCGTGCTATCGGTAGCAGAGCTTTTGGGAGAGGCTATCCTGAGGATCAACAAGGGCCTCTCGGTGAGTTCGCTGTTTACCTGAGGAGGATATCCCAATGGGAATTAAGATCAAAGGTGATAAAAGAGAGTTTTTTGGAAAAAACGCATCACGGCGCTTGAGGAAAGAAGGGAGAGTGCCCGCGAATCTTTACGGCACAGGAATGGAAAACGTATCCCTCATCCTCGATAAAAAGGACATCTTCGATATCCTGAGGTCCGAAGCTGGTGAGAACACGATTTTTAAGATTGCGTATGATTCTAAAACCCAGGATGTCATGATCAAAGAGATTCAGACAAACCCTGCCAACGATGAGTTGCTTCATGTCGATCTCATCTTGATCGCCATGGATAAAGAGATACGCATCACGGTTCCTTTTGTTCTTACGGGCGAGCCTGTTGGAGTGAAAGCCGAAGGGGGATTTGTCGATTTTGTCACAAGAGAGATAGAGATCGAGTGCCTGCCCAAAGCCATCCCCGAGAACATCGAAGTGGATATTTCGGATCTTCACCTCCACCAATCTATCAAAGTCGATGAGATCTCTCTCCCGGAAGGTGCGAAGTGGATCAGCGATCCGGAGACCGTTATCGCCATGATCCATGCTCAGGCCAAGGAAGAAGTCGTTGTCGAAGAGGAGGTCGAGGAAGAGGTCATCGCAGAAGAAGAGGAACCCGAAATCATCAAGAAAGAGAAACCCGAAGAAGAGGAAGAAAAAAAGGAAGAGTGATTTTTGTGGGCTGTGGTTGGGTTGGGAAATCCAGGTAAACTGTATGCCTCAACACGCCATAACGTGGGTTACACTTTTGTTCGTGCTGTGGCGAAGGGCTGGGGGGTCCGACTGAGGAAGAGATCCTTTTCTTCAAAAATCAAGTGGACAGAAAGGGAGGGACAAAAGATCCTCCTGGCAACTCCCCAGACATACATGAACAATAGTGGCCTGGCCGTGAGACATATCGTTCAATCTGGAGGGATCCCCCTTGACCGCGTCGTCGTTGTGTATGACGATCTGGATATCCCTTTGGGAGACATCCGGATCAGGAAAGAGGGGGGTGCCGGGACACACAGAGGGATGACTTCGATCGTCGGCGAGATGGGCAATGTCTGTTTCCCCAGGATCAGGGTGGGGATCGGACCTTTGCCCTCGGGAGTTGAGGCAACAGATTTTGTCCTTTCCTCTTTTTTGGATGGGGAACTCCCCCTCCTTGAACAGGGTCTTGCCAAAGCACGGAATGCACTTGGCCTTATCCTCGATGATAAAATAGACTTGGCGATGAACCTGCACAACCAGCGATTGCAATCTGGGCCGGAAAGCTAAGCCTGTTCAACGCGAGGTTCTGGAGGTAAAATATTTTGGATAAACCTCTTGAGTATTGAACCCGGTTTGTGGTTTAATGGGTAATCGCTCTCTATAGAGTTTGAATAAGAGTTTCTGTGGTTTAAGACGAAACTCCTTGCTCCTTCTGAAGAAAGAAGGGGCTTAACATCCATAAGGAGGTGTCCATGCGACAGTACGAGACAGCTTTTTTAATCGCCCCCAACCTGCCAGAAGAAGATAACGAAAAGCTTATCTCCCAGATGGCAGAAGTCGTTTCAAAACAAAAGGGGAAAATGATCAATGTGGACGAATGGGGGAAGAGAAAACTCGCCTATCCCATTGAAAAGTTTGAGGAGGCCTATTATGTGTTTTTCCTCTATGAGGGGGATCCGGCAATCCCGGTAGAGCTGGAAAGGCGCTTCAAGCAGACAGAGACGATCATCCGGTATTTGACCGTGAAGAGCGAAACGGCTGAGGGAGCCAAAAGAAGAGGACGGGCCCCCACGAAGAGAAAACGGGAAGCCATGGGTACGAAGGAGAAGAAAGCTTCTGAAAAGAAAGAGGCCTTGGCCGAAGACATCAAAGAAGGCCTGAAAACGGAAGTCCAAGAAGAGCCAGTGAAGATACCGGCGGGGGAACCGGTTGAAAAGCCAGCGGAGGAACCGGCAGAAATAGCCGTGGGGGAACCGAAGAAAGCCGAGAAACCTGAAGTCGAGGAGGTCCCGGAAAAAGAGGAACGAGCGGAAAAGGAAAAGACGGAAAAGGGCAAAACAAAAGGGACCCCTGAGGTTGAGGCCAAGGAAGAAGAGAAAGAAACGCAGAGCCCGGGTGACAAAGCCGAGCCGTCCAAAGAGGCGAAAGAAGAGGCCAAAGAAGCCCTGAATACCGAACCTAAGGCAGAGGCCAAAGACAGAGCTAAACAGAAACCCCAGGAGAAACAGCCGCCTGAGGCTAAAAAGAAAAAGGAGAAATGAGGATGGCCAGAGAATACAGGCGTGAGAGAGGGATGGGCAAGAGGTATTTTCCGCCGAAAAGAAAAGTCTGTCGGTTCTGTGAGAATAGAGTGAGAGAAATCGATTATAAAAAAGTGGACATTCTGAGAAAATATGTTCCTGAACGAGGGAAAATCTCGCCGAGACGCGTCACGGGAACCTGTGCATACCATCAACGGAAACTCACGACAGCGATCAAAAGAGCAAGATTGCTGGCTCTCCTCCCTTACATCAGCGACTGAGGAACGAGGAGACGATGGAGGAACAATGAGAGTCATTCTGCGAGAAAACATAGAAAACCTCGGGAAAAAAGGGGATATCGTGAATGTCGCTCCGGGTTATGGGAGGAATTATCTGATCCCTAAAAAAATTGCCATCGAGGTGACGTCACGGAACATGAAGATGATCGAAATCGAGCAGAAAGCCCTGCAGAAGGGCTTCGAGAAGGAGAAGGCCTCGTACCAGGAGGTCATTGATCGGTTAAACGCGGTTCATCTGTCTTTCGCGCGTAAAACAGGTGAAAAAGATGTTATCTTTGGGTCTGTCAGCTCGACGGATATCAGGGATGCGCTGGTCGCTCTAGGATTTGATGTGGAGAAAAAGAAAATCCTTCTGGACGAGCCCATAAAACGGCTGGGAAACTTCACTGTCCCCATAAAGATCTTTCATGAAGAAAAAGCAGAGGTCAAGCTTGAAGTCATAAAAGAGGGCGAAGCCCGCATTTTAGAGGATAAAAAACCCATGCCGGATCTGGTTGAAGAGGAAGCCACCCCCGAACCTGCAGAAGAAAAAAAAGAGCAACCTTTGGCAGAGGAGAAAAAAGAAGACATCTCCCCCGCAGTCGATGAGGAATCCCAGGATGAGCTCTCTGGAGTCAAAGAGGGGCCGGTGTCGGAGCCTGCTGCTCTAG
>JASFPP010000085.1:0-15314 GCA_050115915.1 Candidatus Aminicenantota bacterium | reverse complement strand
ATCTGAAGGGATTTATCAGGCAATCAGGGCAAATGGCAATAGGGACATCTATATCCGTAGCCAAACAAGTCTGTGAGGGGTTATCAGAAGCCCACAAGACAGGAGTTATCCATAGAGATTTAAAACCAAGCAATATCATGATAGACAGAGATGGCAATGTTCGGATAATGGATTTTGGAATTGCCCGTTCATTGAGAGAAAAGGGAATAACAGGTGCAGGAGTGATGGTTGGCACTCCTGAGTACATGTCTCCAGAGCAGGCTGAAGCAAAGGAAATTGACCATCGCTCGGATATATACTCCCTTGGTGTAATTCTATACGAAATGGTAACAGGACAGCTGCCGTTTGAAGGAGATACTCCTTTGAGCATGGCCATGAAACATAAGAGCGAGGATTTCACAGATCCAAGGTTTCTGAATCCACAAATCCCAGACGATCTTAACAATGTAATACTTAAATGCTTGGAAAAAGCAAAAGAGGATAGATATCAGGCGGTGGAGGAAGTGTCAAAAGACATAGATGGGATTGAGAAAAAAATCCCTCTGACAGAAAAAGTAGTGCCAAAAAAGAAACCTCTCACATCCAAGGAGATAACAGTAAAGTTTAAACTACAAAAGGTATTCATCTCAGCTTTCATCGTAATTGTGTTATTAGCCATTGCTGGGTATTTTTTACTCCGTCCTAGTCGCGCAGATATAGATATTACACCTGGAACCACAAAACAAATAAGCTATGAACCAGGCCTGGAACTAGACCCCAATATCTCCCCGGATGGAAAGATGGTGGCTTATGCCACTGGGCCCTTAGGCAGAACGCGCCTTGTTGTCCGTCAGATCTCTGGGGGGCGCCCGATCGAGATTACACATGATTTTCCTGGCAATCAACGTTGGCCGCAGTGGTCACCTGACGGCACGCAAATCGCTTTTTATTCGGAAGGGACAATTTATATCGTACCAGCCCTTGGTGGAGTTCCTAGACGAATTATCAGTGACAATTCAAATGGCTCGGCTTACAGCCCAACATGGTCTCCAGAAGGGAAAAGAATTGCCTATATTCGGAACGAATCTATCCACATTTTCCATTTGGAAACCGGGAAGTCAGAAAAAATAACAGATGTGAAAGAAGCTCATTGCTTAAGTTGGTCTCCAGACGGGTCACAGATTGCCTTTGTCTCGGGGAATTTACCCTTTTTATTCAGTTCAATGGACATCCCCCAAGCCGCGGGATGGCCAATAATCGGAAATAAAGCCCCGAGTTCGATTCATATTCTCTCGTTATCAAAATGGAGTACTGTACGAGTGATAAGTGATGACTATTTGAATGTGAGCCCTGTCTGGACTCCGGATGGAAAACATCTATTATTTATTTCAAACCGGGGAGGAGCTCGAGATATTTATTCCATGCCTCTCAGCTCCTCAGGAAAACCTAAAGCTTCACCGAGCCGTTTAACCACAGGACTGGATGCCCACACCATCAGCATCTCTAAGGGTGGTCAAAAGTTGATATATTCAGTTTTTAACTACACTGCCAATATATGGTCACTACAAATCCCAGAAGAGGGAAGCCTTTCTGTCTCGAATGCGAAGCAAATCACTAAGGGAAATCAAATAGTTGAATCTGCGCAGGTTTCTCTTGACGGGCTGTGGTTGGCTTATGATTCAGACCTTGCCGGCAACTCAGATATTTATAAAATTCCAGCAGCAGGAGGGAATCCCATTCAACTCACTTCACACCCGAGTGAAGAATTTGTTCCCAGTTGGTCTTCAGACGGAGAGAAGATTGTGTTCCATTCTTTCAGGCGTGGAAACAGGGATATATATTGCATGAATAAAGACGGGGGATCAGTTCAACAGTTGACAGATGCTCCATCTCATGAATTTGGGCCTGCTTTATCACCAGATGGTTCAAAAATATCCTTTATGTCAGATAGAACTGGCCGCTGGGAGGTTTATGTCATGCCAAAGACTGATACAGGTTGGGGAGAACCGGAACAGATAACATCCGATGGAGGAGTTTTTCCTAGATGGTCTCCTGTTGGCAATTCTATTGTCTACATATCAGAACAAAGCTTGAAGATCTTTTCATACGATGATAGAAAAACAAAGACACTTGTTAATTGTCAAATTGTAGTTGGAATTCCTTCCTGTTCCCTGGACGGCAAAACAGTCTATTATATGTCTCAGGATGAACAAGGAATCGGGAGCATATGGTCTGTGCCTATCGAGGGGGGAGAACCGGAGCTAAAGATTATCAGTGATGATCCGCACCTAAAACTCGGGCTAATAAACTTATCCGCAGATAGCCAGCGTTTTTATTTTTCGATTCGTTCCAGCGAGAGCAACGTGTGGGTCATGGATCTTTTATCACGAGAATAATTAAATAAAAAAACTTTTTCCCATTATTCCTCTCCCACTGGAGGGATGCTGATCCTGTTTTTTTTGCTTTACCTTGATTGGAATGTGCAATATCAATTATGCCAAAGTGAGAAACGCTGATAGCGATGATCTCAATGAAATTGTCGGTGGAGGCTCACCAAGGATTTTACTAGGAGAAAAAGGTGGTGTTTTAGCCATATGGAAATATGACGGGTATGGATCTTATTTTAATGTGTTTTTAGGTGAGGATCTCGGGGGATTTATTCAAGGAGTAGACGTCGGTGATGTCGATGGTGTATTAACAGAGACATTCAATTGTGCATATGGAGGGTATCTAGAAATAGACTGAGTAAAAAGCTATATGCGCTTCTTGGCAGTCTCGAACTCCAACTCATTAGAAGCATATTTTTTAAGTCGCTTCACCTCGCGTCCAATCGTAAATTTATAATCGCCATTCATTATTTCTGTCTTTCATCTAGCTGCAAACCTTCTAAATTGATATGTAATATAGGCATTTCTGATTTTATGTTTGCGCCCGAAGTTGTTCTATCAGATCGATTCCATCCCATTCGCCCCACCTTTCAACAATGAGATCATTTTCGATACGTATTATCTCGATGCCCTTAAAGCGAATGGACCTTCCAGTTGGTGGAAAATTCATAAAGGTCTTAGCATGCTTGCCTATTGCTGTCCAGCGTATGGCCACTTTTTCTATTTCCGCATCCACTACTAGATCTTCAACTTTTGTGAATAAATCGGGAAAAGCATCGTATAGCTCTTTGATTCCCTGCTTGAATCCTTCGCGATCTGATGCCCGGCCCCCAGGATCACGATCAATGAAATTTTTTGCGTGAAGCTCATCAACGATTTGAAAGTTTCCTTTCTGCCATCCTTCCGCGATCCAGTGATTGGCAATTTCCTTTAATCTCTTTTTTGTGGCTTTAGCCATCCAATACCTCCTGGATAGTTACCTATGTTTTTGAAAGTCTATCTATTCTACAATGAGATCTTTGTAAAATGAAATTCTGAATTTCTACCTTTTTCGTGGGAGGAGGTCCAATGGGATTTATTTAACAGAACTTGAAAGCGAACCATAAGCAAACCCATTAAAATTGACAATTGAGGCGAGAGGCTCTATTCTGTAATTGATAGATCGTTGGGGGACAATGATTTATTTTGCCAATTATCAATTCAGCGAGCCTGGGGCTTTCCTCAATTGGACGACGACTGAAATCGAGGGAATTTTTGCAATTCTGGTTCAGGATCCCACATCAAAGTCTAGGCCATACAAGCCAATATATTTCGGAGAATCAGAGAACCTATCCGAACACGGCTTCTTCAGATCCTATCACAGGTATGATTGCTGGATTCGTGAAGCAGGGAATGAGACCGACCTTTACATCTCTGTATTCCCTACCCCTGGTTCCCCTCCAGAACTCAGACAGGGTATAAAGGCTTTTTTAGTCAAGTACTATCAGCCATCCTGTAATTTCTAGGAAGGATTCAAGAAAAAAGCCGATTATGGTTTTGTTTATAGAAGATTACTCCTGAGAATTCAGGCGTTTATTGTGTGGTTGTAGTAGGGATCCCCGCATCTTCGACTTGACGATCACTCATCATTGTCTTCACGGATTCGGGAATTTCGTGCATGAATTCAATCCCCATCTCATAGATATCCGATGTGTGAAAGTTTTGCACCCATATGACTTTTGCAACGACATTGACGATCGGTTTTTTATGCGATAAAGACAGTGTAATTTTCAACAATGTCCCGACCGAGAAGTATCTGTCAGAGAGGAGCCTCAAGCCCCCTTCAGATACGTCCCTAGTGAGCGCATAAGTCACATTTTTCGGACGCTGATCCTTACCCTCTGGATAAAACTCGATCACAACCTTTTTTTCTTCTTTTGTACGTTCGTTTTTTCTTTTTTCTTTCATCGCACAACCCCGGCATAAAGGAGTGAAGCCCAAAATCGGTAGTCTCATCTTAACTCCTACTAATTTTTGGTCAATCGCCTTTTAAGAGGATATGCGGGGTGATTTTTTATTGTTTATTGGGGTTTATTGGGGACGGACCACGCTAAGTTTTACATTATAATCAGTTTAACCTAAAATATTAGCCTGAAAGGTGTCTTATACTGCCCATTTGGGGCCCAAAAACAGCCTTCTAACAGAAAGGAGCCAGGAGATGAACAGCACTGAAGAAAAAATGTCAAAAAAGGAAACGTTGGATCAAATCCAGGCAGCTCTGCGAAGAGCCGCATTGCTCTATCATTGTTTTTCAAAAACACTCATTGACGAATTTGGCGACGAAAAAGGAGAAGAGCTCATCCGGAAAGCTATAGATGTATATGGAGATCGTATTGGAAAAGAGGCGAGGGCAAAGGCTCAGAAGAAAAGCCTTCCATTGACGCCCGAGAATTTTGCGAGTGATCTACCGGACATTGCATGGGATGTGGAGACTGTGTTTGTCGATGGAGAGGAGAGGGCCAGGGTTCACCATTGCCCTCTGGCCGCAGAATGGCTCGAATGGAGCGATCCACGGACTGCCAGGCTCTACTGTTATGTCGATCAAGCCAAAATGAGAGCATTCAATCCGGATTACGAATACATTCATATCAAAAATATTCTCGATGGGGATCCCTATTGTGAGCTCGCTGTAAGAAAAACAGGAACACTAAAATCAACGGATAAGATATCTCTCGCAGATGACACAGAAAAAAGAACTGTTCCCAATGCGGATAACAAAGATATGGCAGAGTCTGAAGCCGCGAATACGGTCCGCTGGCTCTATGGGCGTTATACCAGGGACGATCTCATGACCATGGATCCGGTCTGTCTGCGTGCTCTTTTCCGCGAGCGTATCCATCACACCATCGAGGTCGATCTCTATCCCATCATCTTGGGGAAAAAGAAAATGAGACCCAGCTTAGGTCGGGAGCCCGAACTGATCCTCGATGTCTGGAGAGAAAGAGGCTTCCCCGAAGACGATCCCGATCTCGAATGGGGGAGGATATACATCGAGATGGCCAAAAAGCTCCGCGAAGGCCAAGACATTCAAGCTATCCAAAACGTTCAAAACATCACAATTCCTGAACCCAATTCCACAGAATTCTCTGAAGAAGATATCGCAACCTTTAAAAAGCTGATTTGGGATCGAAGATCTATCCGGGATTGGATCCCTGGAAAAGAAATCCCCAATGAATTGATCGAACAAATCCTCGACGCAGGAAGGGCGGCCCCCACAGGGTGTAATCTTGAGATCACGCGGTTTGTCGTCATCAGAGACCCTAAAGAAGCAAAAATGGTGTGGAGCGACATCCCCACCCCTATGGACAGCTGCGTTCTGATCGTAGTCTGCTATGACACGCGGGTTTATAAAACCTTAGGACACGATCGGCTCATCCCTCATAATCAGCTTTACGATTGTGCTGCAGCCGCCGATCACATGTGTCTCATGGCTCATATCCTGGGTCTAGGAGCGGTTTGGCTCACGCGCACAGCAAAAACCGCTCAAACGTTCAAGGAAAAATCCGGACTTCCCGAATATCTGGAACCGGCTCTTCATATCGCCGTCGGCTGGCCGGCCATCAACACAATAAAAAGCCAGCGGATGCCCCTCAAGGAGATGCTTATACAAGGGAAATAAACAATCCTGGCGCTCTCTCGTCTCTCCCAAATTTGACAGGCACAACAAAAGCCCTATACAGCCTACTCTTTTCTCTCCAACGGTTTCCACTCTATACCTTCAATATACTTCTTGAACCAGCGAATTTCTTCGATCAAGTGAATCCGCCTGTGGCGGGGTTCTTCGATCCCATGACCTTGACGCGGGAATTTGATGTAGCGCACAGGAATCTTGCCGATATCCCTCAGGGCCGTGAAGTACATCAGGCTTTGGTTTACACTCGAGGTCGTATCTTTCCCCCCATGAAACAGAATTGTAGGGGTTCTCACATTTTTGACATACGTGATGGCTGACCGTTTTGCCCATTCCTCAGGATTTTCCCATGGACTGCCCCCAATGTACCAGAGACTCACATCAAAATTAAATCCTGGACCTGTCTCTGCAGCCCAATTGAATACGCCGGCCCCCACAGAAGCCGCTTTGAATCTGTGCACCTGAGTGATTAAATAGCCCGTGCTCACTCCTCCCCAGCTCCAGCCTCGCACAGCCATCCGATCTGGATCGATCCCATAATTATCAACAACAAAGTCTACGCCGCTCATGATATCCGCATGTTCTCCGTCGCCGACCGCTCCTATAAGTCCCCGCAGGACCTTATCGCCATAGCCGGTACTCCCACGATAATTCGGCCCAAGCACCGCATAGCCTAGCCCCACAAAGACATGAAACTCAGGCCGGAATGAATTTTCAACAACTCCAGCGGGACCACCATGGATATGGACGATCATGGGGACTCGTTCCCCTTTTTTATAGCCCAGGGGGAGAAAAAACAAGCCTTCAATCTCCATCCCGTCTTTCTCACTTTCCCATTGAATGAGTTTGGCTGTTGATAACAATATTTCTTCTTGAATCCAGGGATTGGCTTCTGTAATCCGGACGGGATTATCCAACCGCAGGTCGGCCACATAAACATCAGGAGGGGTCCTGTGGTCCTGGAAAGTATAGGCCATTTTATTCATGTTGGAGGAAAATGATTTGGGTTGTAGGGTTCCTTCTATATCTGTCATTGCTTCGATTGTATCTGTGGTGATGTTAATCCTGAAAAGGTTTGTGTTGGTTCCGTGCAGTTCGTTGAAGTAGAAATATTTCCCATCGGGAGACCATTCTTTGGCCCCTCGATACATTTCACCTCGGTCCTGGCTCTCCAAACGGCGAAATTTGCTCGACTGAGTGTTAAAGATCCAGAAATATCCACACCTTAAATCATATTTACCATCCTCCACAGATTTATAGGGCGCATGGAAAATGATACTTGTCCCATCCGGCGACCACCGAGGTTCTTCTTCGGGACCTTCATTATGAGTAAGCTGATGAAAATCGGTCCCATTCTTCATTATCATGTACAATTCAGCATGAAATGGATAATTGGTACGTGTATCCGGCCTTCCGACAAATACGATCTGCTTCCCATCCCTGGAAACGTCAAAATCTTCGATCACAAGATTTTCTTTGCAGATTATCGATTCTGATTTGGCCTTGAGATCAAAAAACCAGAGGCGGCTGAACCTGGCATTTTCCTTTCCGTTAGGGGCTTCATCCACATAAACGGCATCTGCGCCCAACGTGTACTCCTTCTGCTCTTCCGGATTCCTGGCCTCATCTGCCAGGAAAACCAACCCGCTTCCATCCTGGATCCACTGATATTCTTTAACGCTCACACAATGGCTGGTCAACCTGTGGGCTTCCCCTCCGTTTACGGGGATGAGAAAAATCTGCTCCTTTTTGTCATGTATGCTCAAGAAACTTAAAAATTGGCTGTCAGGCGAGAACCTGAACTGGCTGCCGTCTAATCCCTCTCTAAGAAAGACTTTTGCGTTTTTTCCGTCTGCATCACACATGATGTAGGAGCGGACATAATTATTTTTTGACCAATTTAATTTTTCGGTGGCATAAAAAACCTTCTCCCCATCGGGTGAAATCAGCACATTTTTTAATCTCACAGTGTTGAGAAGGTCATCCACAGTCATGGCCCGCTGGGCAAAAGAAAAAAACGGAGCCATTCCAAAAGCTATAAAATAAACCCATAGATAAAATCTTTTTGTGCGCATGTGTCTCCCCTTAAAACATTCGGATTTTGATCGCTGAAATAATCAGCTGTACACAAGAATGATATCAGCTCAGTCGTAATATTCCAGCCCTAAATGTGTGATGAGTTCCTCTCCCTGAAGATGACGCAGTGTGTTCTTCAGTTTCATGAGCTGGATAAACAGGTCGTGTTCCGGATAGAGTTCTAGCGCACACATCGGGCTCTTAAAATAGAATGAAAGCCATTCCTGGATGCCCTTCATCCCGCTGCGCTGGGCCAGATCCATAAAAAGCGCTAAATCAAGAACGATGGGTGCCGCCAGAATACTATCCCTGCACAGAAAATCGATCTTGATCTGCATGGGGTAACCTAACCACCCGAAAATATCGATGTTATCCCATCCTTCTTTGTTATCACCACGCGGTGGATAGTAATTGATCCGTACCTTGTGGTAGAGGTCTTTGTAGAGGTCAGGATAGACCTGAGGCTGCAAGATGTATTCGAGGACTCCCAGCTTACTCTCTTCTTTTGTCTTGAAAGACTCGGGATCGTCGAGAACCTCACCGTCCCGGTTGCCCAAAATGTTTGTCGAGAACCATCCATTCAGACCGAGTAGCCTTGCCTTAAATCCTGGGGCGAGAATGGTTTTCATCAATGTCTGCCCGGTCTTGAAGTCTTTACCTGCAATCGGTACGCCCTTCTGATTGGCCAGCTCAAACATTGCGGGGATATCGACTGTGAGATTTGGTGCTCCATTGGCGAATGGAACTCCAGACGCAATAGAAGCATAAGCATAGATCATACTCGGTGCTATGGCCGGGTGGTTTTCCTTCATTGCCGCCTCAAAAGAGGCAACCGTCTCATGAACCGGATCCGGTTTCATAAAGACTTCCGTGCTCGCACACCAGACCATCACCATCCGGTTAAGGCCATTTTTTTCTTTAAAAGCCTGAATATCCTCCATGAGCATCTGCGCCAGATCATATTTGGTGGGGGCCTTCTTAACATGCTCGCCATACAATTTTTTCACATAATTCTGGTCGAAGACCGCCTTCCAGGGCGTAATCCCTTCGATGTCGTCTCTCACCTGATCCAGCAATTCTTTGCGAAGAACCCCCGCATTGAGCGCCGCCTTGTAGACGTTGTCTGTAAAAATATCCCACCCGCCAAAAACCAAGTTGTCTAGCTCTGCCAGCTCGACAAAATCTTTGATTTGAGGAATCCTTTTTTCCGTCCTTTTTCCGAGCCTGATCGTTCCCATCTGAGTCAGAGAACCGTACGGTTGGGATAAGCCGCGTTTGATGGCCGATACACCCGCAATAAATGTTGTAGCCACCGCTCCTAGTCCGGGCATCATAACTCCTAATTTGCCCGCCGGTTTTATAATAGGGATGTTTTCGCTCACGTCGATTCCTCCATTCGTCGTTTAAATTACTCAGTCACATAATCACCCAATCAAATCACGAATGTGACATAAAATTCTATATGAATTTGATATTTTTTTCCATCGAAATTCAAATCCTGCTGTTTGGCACACTTAAGAGCTCTTTTTATGCTTGATTTATCGTACACAAAAATATCATAATTCTGTCAGGGCAATAATCTCTCTAATGAGATCATTTCTTAGAGGATAACCATGAAAAAAGCAATCTTTAGCCTTGGACTTTTAATGAGTATCGTCTCTTTTATTTACGCCGTTCAGGAACAACCCGATGTATTCC
Source organism: Candidatus Aminicenantota bacterium (assembly GCA_050115915.1). GTDB lineage: Bacteria > Acidobacteriota > Aminicenantia > Aminicenantales > Aminicenantaceae > WTAW01. Next base: position 5,504 of record JASFPP010000085.1, on the reverse strand, counting down.
TCGATGGCAGCAAATGGAAAACCATGTCGATGGAGGCGAAGTTGGGATATCTTATGGGTTTTAGGGAGGGTTTAAAAATATCCCGAACCGCTGTTCTCATCGAAAGGGATGACACTGATCTTGAGGAGCTCGTCGGTGTATCTCTCGATAGGATCGAAAAATGGATACAGACCTATGAGACAGGGGACACACGGATTGGTCTGATCATACTGACGATGGATTCTGTTTACAACGTCGACGCCTATAAGGGGATTATTGCCGCTGCATTGGTACCCCTCGTCACAAAAAGGATTAGGGGGGAGATCAGCCAGGATGACTTCAACGAGAGGCTAAAGAAGCTCAAAGACGTCCTCAAATAACAAAAATTCTTCAAAAGGAGTCACGAATTCATTGGGTAATATTGACATCGATTTTAAATTATAGTAAATTGATGGGAAATATAAGACACAGGAGAACAACAAATGAAATTTTCAGATTTCCTTAAAACCCCAGAGGAAGAGGGCAAAGAAAAACATGTTCCGGTTATAGAGGTCGAAGGCCCCGACAGCGTCCGAGTTATCGTGGGCAAAGAGGTCCCTCACCCAAACACAATCGAGCACCATATCGAGTGGGTTGAACTCTACGGCATAAAAGAGAACGATCAGGTCATATCCCTCGGAAAAACAACGTTCGAGCCCGTCTATGTAGATCCCAACGTTGTGTACAAGATCAAGGTAGATGAGTTCAAGGCTTTCTGTGCCTTAGAGTTCTGCAATATCCATGGAGTTTGGCAGAATTGCCTGGAACTCTGATTTTTTCCTGAGATCCTGATTTAAAAAATTTACAATCTTCTCCAGATTTATCCTCCGCATTCTGTATTTTTTTTGTAAAAAAACTTGACTTTCCTCCCCACATATCGTACCTTTTATAAAAAAACACCTATATATTGTGCACAAAACAGAAGGGATGCAGGACTTTATTCAGAAATAATAATGTGAGGTTTTCTGTATTTAAGTTTTTGCGTTTAGAGGATTTATGAGGAGGGCCGGAGAGAGGAATCCCCGTTCTTCCTGCTCCCTTTCAAGATTAGCTATGCCTTGGATGGGCCCTCCTCTTATTTTTTTAATTTTCCGAAATCATAGTGACATATCGTATTTTAGGGGTCAATAGCCTTTAAGGGTGGCTGAGGGGATGATTTTCAATTTATCGGCTTCACCTCTATCGGCTACTCCTTAGAACTCATTTTATCGATCACGATCTTCGGTTTTTTTTAAAAATCCGGTCATTTTCCCTAAATTTTGGATAATTTTTCTTTTTTCTTTTGGGTTTGGATTTTGGCGGAAAGATAGTGTATTATGGTGGAAATTTTAACGAGGAGACAGTGATGGATGTAACGAAGTTTGTTGAAGAAAAGACGGAAGAAATCAAGTCCACAGTTGGATCGGAGAAGGCTATTTCGGCCCTTTCGGGTGGAGTGGATAGTTCGGCATGTACGGTCTTGGCCCATCGGGCCATCGGCGACAACCTCAAAGTGATATTTATCGATGATGGATTGATGAGGGAGAACGAGCCTCAGGAGGTCGCGGGGATTTTTGGCGATCTGGGGATCAAGGTTGATATCGTGGATGCAAAGGATGAATTTTTTAGCGCACTCAAAGGATTATCCGACCCTGAGGATGTTCGGAAAGCGTTCCGGAACACGTTCTATTCGGTTTTCGGAAGAGAGGTGAGAAACAGCGGTGCCAGATATTTGGTCCAGGGAACGATTGCTGCGGATATTATAGAAACAAAGGGCGGAGTGAAAACACAGCACAACATTCTCGAGCAGATTGGGATCGACCCCGATGAAGGGTACGGTTTTAAGGTCGTAGAGCCTGTAAAGGAGCTGTTTAAGCCAGGTGTGAGGGAGGTGGCAAAGGAGGTTGGACTCCCCGAATCGATTCATCAGAGGATGCCCTTTCCAGGGCCCGGTTTGGCCACGCGCATCGTGGGCGAAGTTACGCCCGAAAGAGTGGCCAAGGTGAGGAAGGCGACTGTGATCGTGGAGGAAGAGATCACGCCGCTCAAACCCTTCCAGACATTTGCCGTGCTGCTCAACGATAAAGGAACCGGTGTAGAAGAAGGACAGCGGAGGTTTGGAGATATCGTCATCGTACGATCTGTGGAAAGCCGGGATGCAATGACCGCCGAGCCGACCGAAGTCCCGTGGGATGTGCTCAAAAGGTTAGCGAAGCGAATTACAACCGAGGTTCCAGGGGTCAGCCGCGTTGCCTACGAGCTCACCACTAAACCCCCCGCCACCATCGAATACGTATAAAAAAATAGGGGTCAGGCACCTATCTCCAGGGGTAATTAATAAGTGGACCTGGCACCGATTTGTTTTTACTCTGGAAATAAGTGCCTGACCCCTAATTATAGGTGCCTGACCCCTCATTAACTCTTGATAATCTTATATATCCCGATTGTCACCAACGGCAGTATAAATACGACTAAAAATCCCCAACTCGCTGCGCCATAGCCCTTGGCGATCAAGTTTATAAGGCCAAAGGTTGAAATCCCCAACGCGACCAAAAGAAGGACAACGGCTATGACTGGCCTGTGCCACTGAGCGAATCTTTTACCCTTCGACTCCAAGGTCACCTGTATCCGCTGGTTCACTGCGTGGATAAAACCCGTTCCTGTTTCGATGAGCGTCCCAAAGAGGATTACCTGAAACACAATCAAGAGTGCCGCAATCCCAGCCTTTTGCAGGAGAAAAACTGCGGGGATCTCTTCTGCAAGAACATCGGGGTATAGACCGACAACGGGGATGTAGAAAAGAATTGCCGGAATAATACCTATCACACCACCTAACAATCCTGCTGAAATGGCTTCCTTTCGTTTTTCGATATGATTCAGACAAAAAAGCACTGCTGCAATGTTGCCCAAATTATAGAGAGCGTATTTGAATCCACCAAGAGCCCATCCGGATCTGACTATACCTTCCGAAAAATTTTTCTGGATCTCCGGTCCGAATTTCATTACTCCGACGATAAGAAAGGCCGCATACACAGAATATAAAATCATCGACCATACAGAGAGGAAATTTTCAATCAGACCGCTCCCCTTAAACGTCAGAAATCCAACGGCTGTTAGCATAATAATAACTCCAACTATGTAAGGGGTCCCAAAATTATCCCGGAGAAGTATCCCTGCCGCCGATCCCACCACTGCCAGGACGATGAGCATATAAAGAAAATAGATGATCTCGAATACAAACCAGAACGGTCCGAGCAAATTCTTGAAGAACGTTCTATAATCATACGCCCGGAATTTTCTCGAAAATTCGAACGTCACAGCCAGGAGAAGCGACCACATCACTGTGGACACAAGACACATACCCATCAGTCCTCCAAGGGGCCCATAACTCAGGAAGAACTCGACAAGCTCTCGCCCCGTTCCATAACCTCCTCCGATCAGAACAGATTGAAACACAAAGCCTGGCAGCAGGTATTTCTTGAAGAACGATTTTTCGAGAAAACTCATGGATACCCTCTCACGTCCGCGTGCTCTCCTCTGATTTTCCACCCATCATATCAGAAAGAAATGAGGCCCACCACACTTTTTTATCTTACGCTTAGAGGTCGATTCGCTTTTTTCCGATTCAGTGCAGCTGTGGTTACTTTGCTAATGTGGCAATAAATAGAACCGTCCCCTTTAAGATGATAAATTTAAAAAATTCAACTATAATACTTTCGACGTAATCACTTCTATGAAGATACTCCACTCCAAGCTTGCACCCATAACTCCCCGAGAGAAAAAGATCCGATCGGTCACCCTCTGGGGGGCTTTCCTCAATGTCGTTCTTATGATTCTCAAGATCGTCACCGGTCTACTCATAAAATCTTCAGCCCTCATTGCAGACGGTGTTCATTCCCTGACTGATCTCGCGACAGACCTGATCATTTTGCTCGGAGCTCGTTTATCCAGTCGACCTGCGGATGAAACACATCCCTACGGACACAGAAAATTCGACACGATCGCCTCTCAAATGATTGCCTTTTTTCTGGTCGTCATCGGATTCGGTTTTGTTTTCTCTGCAGGGACGGCCATCTATCGCAGAGAAGTAAACTATCCCGGTTTGCTCATGCTCATAGTGGCTTTGGTTTCTGTTATCTCCAAAGAGACTATATTTCACATCACGCGCAAGGTATCTCGATTAACACACAGTGCTGCACTGTATGCTAACGCCTGGCATCATCGCTCGGATTCTTTCTCCTCCATGGCTGTTCTTATCGGAGGAATTGCCAGTCTTTTAGGATGGGGATACGCCGACCATATGGCTGCGATCATCGTGGGGATCATGATCATGGGTGTGGCCGGCAAAATTTTCTACGATAATCTCATCGAACTCACCGAGCACTCCGCTGATAAAAAATCCATCCAGACCATCGAAAAAATCCTGTCACAAGCCGAAGATATCTCCGGATGGCACGCCCTCCGCACACGAAGCCTCGGCGGGGAATTATTCCTGGATTGCCATGTGATCGTCGATCCCAATTTGACTGTTCTTGAAAGCCACAAAATTATCGACAGGATCGAAGAACAGATCAAACGAGAACTCTTAAAGCCTGTAAACATCCTCATTCACATCGATCCCAGAAAATCCAACGATCAGCAGTGAATCACTCCAAATCACCCCAAATCCTTGACTTTACAGGGGTACATCTGGTATCCTGGCGATTCCCCAAACAGGTGGCGCTATCGTCTAGGGGACTAGGACAGGTGGTTCTCAGCCATCAGACCGGGGTTCGAATCCCCGTAGCGCTGCCACTTATATTGGTCCCGTTCTATTTTTCACTCAATCGTTTTCTGGAGTTGGAGGTAATTCGTCACATCCCCGATGAGATCTCTGACGCAAAGCGAAATGATATAATCCTCGGGCTCGACATACATCTCGGCAATATAGGGATAGGAGCTTTTCAAAGCGATCTCATAATCCGATGCCGGGATTTTGATATCCTCAACGAGTTCATGGCAGGGTGATAAACGATTCTGACTATCCTTCAATGCAATATAGGCCTTGATTTTTCCGATAAAAACGTCTCCATCGGAATACAGAGTCATGTTTTTTATCGGGATGAGGAATTTTATCTTCAGAGAATGCCTCTTCGAGTTTGATATGGCTTCAACCGGCTGTACCTGCATTTTGATATCCATCGGATTTTCGATGCGGTAGAGAAACAGCCGCGAAGAGAGTGAGTCCCTGATGCGATCCTCTTTGGAAACAAGTAAGTATCCCTTTCGGACCCGCACCTCGTATTTTTCCTCCACACCCACGAGCTTGACGTCGATTGTATGATATTTGCCTTCTTCACGCTGCAAGGATCTGTAACCGAGAGAATAGTAGAACTGAAGGTCATTACTTATACGCTCCAAACTCGGGCTGATATCATTCACATTAAGGATTGATATACCCCCCGTATCGTCCGCCATCAGCTTAAGAGCCTCGTTCTTAACCCTTGAGGTTTCCTTCACCATACCCG
>JASFPP010000084.1:0-15318 GCA_050115915.1 Candidatus Aminicenantota bacterium | reverse complement strand
GTATGCCTTCCCAACGAGGAATGTCCTTGACATTGAAGATTCCGCAGATATTATCGATGTCATTTCTGTACACGGGTAATCTAGAGTGACCTGCATTTTTGGCCATCTGAAAGGCATCCTGGATGGTTTTCGACACTTCGATGCACACCATTTGAACTCTGGGAACCATGATCTCTTTCACTTTTGTGTCATGGAGTTCGATGATGTTGAGAAGGAGTTCTTCCTCGCTTTCATCCAAGGCACCGTGGTCTTCTGTCGAGCTCACGATCGATCGAATTTCCTCAATCGTGATGGGTGTCTCATCGACCATGCTGTGCACTCCGAAGAGGGGAAGCAGGAGATCCGTGATCGTGCGCAGGATCTTTCTGAAAGGATAGATGAGTTTAGAAAAGAGCCACAGTGGGGGCGCCACGATTCGAGAGAGTTTTTCTGCATGTTTGATGGCAAAGGTTTTCGGAGTGATCTCACCAAAGACCAACAGAAAGGCTGTTTGTATGAGTATTGCCACTAAATAGGCAATCGCTGGATTCTGTCCTCTGAATAGAGATTCGTAGATGAGCGAACCTGTGATGCTGATAAAGGCCAGGTTCACAAGCGTGTTTCCAAAGAGGACAGTGATGAAAAGTCTTCGAGGTTCGTCGAGGAATTTAATCACTGCCGAGCGATGTGCATCGTCTTCGGTACGCATCCTTTCGATCTGGATTCTGCTCAGGGCCGAAAGGGCTGTTTCTGATCCTGAGAAAAGAGCGGAAAGAAACAGCAATAGACAAAGACCGATTAAGTTATAAACCAAATTCATCGCTATCCAAAAAAGGATGATTGACTACAACATATATCATACCTCAAAAATACCGTCAATTTGACAAGAATTCCTATCCTTCCCTACATAATTTTTAAAATATCATTTGGGTCAATAAATATCATTGATGCTGCCTATTGAAAGTTATAGAATAGAGTGACTTGAAATTTAGGGGATGATATATGGAAATTGTAAAAACTGCAGCTCATTATACCGCTTAGCAGCAATCGTGGTCATCCGGATCGCAATCAATTATTTCCTCATGCGTGATTTAAAACAATTGGAGCAGTCGAAAGTCTAGTCAGAGTTTTTCCAACTCTTGGAAAGGAAATTGAATACTTATGGATAACAATAAGACAACATCTCATAAACTTCCTCTCGTTCAACTGGCCCGGCGCCTCGGCCTCTTCGAAGCGACGATGATCGGAGTCGGGGCCATGATCGGGGCGGGGATCTTTGTCCTTACCGGAATCGCGGCAGGGAATGCAGGGCCGGCCGCATTGATCGCATTCGGTTTGAACGGCGTGATCACTTTATTCACGGCCTTGAGCTATGCCGAATTATCCAGCGCCATTCCTGAAGCCGGAGGGGGATATTCGTTTATCAAGAAGGTGATGCCGAATTCCATTGCTTTCACCTCAGGTTGGATGCTCTGATTCGCCTATATTGTTGCCTGCAGCCTTTATGCCAAAGGCTTCAGCAGTTATTTCATGGAATTCACGGCACGGTATATCCCGTCTATCGGGAATATACTCCTAGGATTATTGGGAGAGCATGGCTCCGTCGCTCTCATGACTGTACTCGTCAGTTTACTTTTTATCTCTGTGAACATAATAGGGACTCATGCCAGCGGTAAGACTGAAAACGTTATTACCTTGGCAAAAATCGCTGTCCTCGCCGTTTTTATTTTCTTCGGGCTCAAACAGGCGCTTACTGCGACGGAAGTCACTCAAGCCAATTTCAAGCCTCTTTTTCCAATGGGTTTCACGGGTGTTTTGGCAGCCATGGGGCTGACGTTCATTGCGTTTGAAGGATATGATCTCATCGCCACTGTGAGCGAGGAGGTTCGTGAACCTCAAAAAACCATTCCGAAGGCCATTCTTTATTCTTTGGGCATTACGATAAGCATATATCTACTGGTCGTATTCGTTTGTATCGGTGCAGTCCCTGCGGCGGAAGGCCTGCAATCCTGGCAACTACTCGGAAAATACCAAGAAATTGGAATTATAAGGGCCGCACAAAGTTTTATGCCAGCTTTCGGAATCATTCTTGTTTTGGGAGGTGGGCTGTTTGCCACTTTGAGTGCACTGAACGCCACGGTGCTCGCCTCCTCCCGTGTGGCGTTTTCCATGGGTCGCGACTGGATGCTTCCCCACAGCCTCAGCAAAATTCACTCTCAAAAACGAACACCGGTGTTAGCCATATCGATCAGTGGATTGCTTTTCATCGGGATCGCTGTGTTTCTCCCGCTCGAAACCATCGGCGTGGCCAGTAGTTTGTTGTTTCTGCTGACGTTTTCTTTAGTCAATGTGGCGTTGATCATTTACCGCAGAAGGAGTAAAACATTACCTCCCTTCCGGGTTCCTCTTTTTCCTGTCATTCCTATTCTCGGATTCCTGACCAGTGTGGGCCTGGGATTTTTCCAGCTTATCAATCAAAGTACAGCCTGGATATTAACAGCCGCATGGATTTTAGTAGGCCTCGTCATCTATTTCTTTGCCTTTTCGAGGAAGGTCAAGATCGCAGATGTTCCAAAGTTTGTTCAGACTCCTGAACTCCTCGACCTGAAAAAGACGAGACGCTACAAGATTTTAGTGCCTCTGGCTAATCCTACGAGGGTTGTTCCTCTGATGCATGTCGCTGGTCGAATAGCCCGCTCATGTAAGGGTGAAATACTGTCACTGAATGTGAGCGTGTTACCCAACATCACAGAATATGCGGAAGCCGAACCCTATCTTCACAAAGCCCAAACCATCATGACCAAAGCCCAGAAGATCGCATTCGATCTGAAAGTCCCGCATACCTTTCTCATGAAAGTGGGGAGGTCCGTTGCGGCGGAGATCGTTCAGGTCGCCAAAGAGAATGCCTGCCAATTGATTTTGCTGGGGTATAAAAAAGATGAAGATCCGCTGGAGAACAGCGTGATCCATCGCGTTATCAGCAGACAACCCTGTGATGTCGCCATACTCAAGAGCGATTCCGAGGAAATCCCTTCGTTCCGACGAATTCTCCTCTCGATCGGCGGGCAAGAGGTGCACGATCACTTGAAAGCCCGGATTGTCCACAACTTATCCCAAGACGAGGAAAATGAAGTCACTTTTCTAAGAGTTGTTGCAGAAGGTTGTCCGACATCTGTCGTGAAAAAAACAGAAGAATCCCTGAAAAGCACGGCCAAAATGTATCACATTCCAGAGGCAAAACTAGAGGTCGCCCAACACTCTGATGTCGCAGAAGCTATTGCCACGCGGGCAATTGACCATGATTTTCTGATTCTCGGGATGCGAAAGGGGGCCTGGCTCAAATCCTTTTTCTTCGGCATGATCGCCCAGCAGATCACTGGCCTGGTCCGTTGCCCAACCCTTCTCACAAAAACTAAATCTCCAACAAGGGCTGGATTGAAAAAAACCGGCACTTTACCTGATGATTCTTGTCCTGTGGAATAAAGTTAATACAACATGATGATGGGATTGGATCAAATTGATTCGTAGTCAGAGTTCACCATATCCTCTGAATTGAAAATAAACAAACACACTTGTTTAAATGGATAATTCAATAATCCAAGCTTTTAAGACGTGAAGGAGCTTTGCATATTTTTGCTCTTGCGTGAAAAACGGTGCTCTGGAATACTCGAGCTGGATCCAGGGGATTTCTTTAGCATGGGATCGTATGATGTGCCCCCCCTTGAAGGGTTCATTGATAGAAACGGGGAGATCCAGAGATTGAGAGAGACATCGAGCCAGGGATTCGATCCATTCGTCAGGACAGGTATGCTCTGCATTACTGATGCAGACCGGAGGGCGTTCCTTTCCGCTGTCGGGAGCGACGGGGGGGCAACTGCAGCCATAGTATGACAGTCGATTCCGATTTTAACTTTTTTGGCTAACGAGGAAAGCAGTGTGTGGTAGGGCTTATGATATTTGGCGATCAATTTTGAGATGGTATCATTGGATGGATAGGTGCTGTAGACAGGCACATCCCAACATGTATGTGTTTTTATAACTCCGTCTTTCCAAAAATCATCCGCAGCCCGATTCATATCCACAATGGCTCGACCAATATCTGTCGTAACAAAAGCTTCGACCTCTTCCTCTAAAGGATAGTAAATTTCAGAAGCCCCGCCGTCGCCGTCCTCAAGGATATCTTTTTCTGTCAAGATACAGATATCACTTACCTCAGGGGGGATTTTCCAGCCGGCATGGGGAACAGACAATAGGATCGGAAGTTTCACTTTTTGGGGCCCGCTGCAGAACCGTCTCGACGGGGATCGGCCACGCCGATGAATTCTTTACCCTCATTCAGCACCATCTGTATACATCCTAGGTAAAACGACATAGGTTCCCGGATATCGATTTGAAAGCCACGAGAGCTGAGGATCTCAGGTATATCATCACGCATATAAGCGGCCTCAAGCGAGACTTTGCCATTATAGGCACAGTGCAATCTTGGGGCTGCCACAGCATCGAAGGGAGACTGAAAGTCGAGCCGGAGCAGGACTTGGAGGATGGCGGAGGTTATACGTTCACTTCCCGGTGATCCGATGGCCAGCCAGGGAATTTTATTCTGCAGAATGATGGTGGGTAGCACACTGGCCCAGGGCACTCCATTGGGTCGCATATAATAGGGGTGGGAGATATCTTCATATTCAAAGGCACTCATGTAATTGTTATAAAGAAAACCCAGGCTGGGTGTGACGGTTTTGGACCCATAAACCCGCTCGATGGATTGAGTCAATGCGACTACATTTCCCGCTTGGTCCATCACAGAGAGATGTGTGGTTTCGCCTTCGGTTTTGATCCTGCTTTTGATTTGCTGAGAGACTAACTTTGCATAATCCGCACTCAACATGCGGCGGTCTTGAACCTGCGGGAAAAAATTAGGATCGAAGGGACGGTCCCGTCTGTCAAGCTGGGCCCGCCGGATCACTTCTGCCAAAATGAGTGCTCCTTCAGGATTGGCAGGATTTCTTTTTTCATGGGGGAACTTCTTGATGATATTGATCATCTCGATCAATGTCCGGCCTGCTCCAGGCGGAGGCATGGTGTATACGGTCTTTCGACCTAAACGTCCACAGATTGGTTCTCTTTCTATGGGATAGGGGATGTGGGCAAGATCATCTTTACGGATCAGACCGTTGTTTCCCTCCATGTCCTTATAAATGGTCTGAGCAATCTGCCCAATATAGAAATCTTCAATGCCAACTTTAGCCAAGCGGGCTAAAGTTTTAGCCAGAGCAGGCTGGGTGAATATATGACCAGCAGAATAGGGCTTATCGGCGTCACGGAGGAAAATCTGGCCGGCGTTTCCCTTTCTAAAATTTTTGACCTCTCGGACCTGAAGCTTGTGTTGGAGTTCCGTGATGGGATATCCGTTTTCGGCAAGGGCTATGGAATGATCCAAGACATCAGCAAGCTTCAAAGTACCGTATCTTTCTAGGACATAGGCGAGTGCTGCTGGAGTGCTTGGAACCGTTGATGCGGCGTAGCCCAGTCGACGAGAAGATTTATCCTTGAAATTTTCGTTCAAAGCCCGGTTGGGCGCCCGGGAGGATCCATCGAGAGCAATGACCTTTTCTCTGTCAGCCAGGAACAGGAGCATCATAGTCTGCCCTCCCAAGCCTGATGCTTGGGGTTCGCACACGCCTAGAGCAAAAGCAGAAGCCACTGCTGCGTCTATAGCGTTTCCCCCATCCTCTAGGACTTGGGCCCCCACTCTGGTGGCGAGATAATGCGCTGTGGAAACCATCCCGAATTTTGAAACCGAGATGCGTTGAGGCTGGGGAATCTTGACTTTTGTCGGTTCGATGAAATCTGTATCGATATCCTTTCTTTTTGGCTGAGTCATGGATCTAGCTTCCGGTTTTTTGAGCTAAAAACAGGGCCAGCAATAGAGTCCTCTGTATGAGGCTGACTCGGTTTACAGCTTCCCTTGGAGTGTAGAGGTCTTTTGCCGCAGGTCCCAAGCCACAGATAACTGAAGTTTTTGCTGGGGCTAATCCTCCCACCGATGGCCACAAAGAGGAATCCTTCGACCATGGAATTTCCCACTCTCTGGCGACACTGTCGAGAGCCTTTGCCAGCCGGGCACTCCCCCTTCGTTCCTTCATTGGCGGTCGGTCAGAAATGAGATCCAGGATTATTTTGAACCTGCTCCCTTTCAAGATTTCTCTGATCTTCTGTTCTGTTTCATTCGCAAACTGTCCATCCAAATAATTCAGAAGTAAATTGGCGTGCACACGATGGGGGAGCAGCATAGGGAATCGCTCCGATCGAATCGATAGAGTTGAGACAGCGAGGCGGTTTTTCATAGAAGACAACCGGGCAATTTCTGAGAGTTTTTGATTCGTCCACAAAAGCACCTCGGGTTGTCTAACAAATTTCCCCAGCCGCTTTGGCTCTCCTTCGACGATCAAATCATATTTTCGCTGGCCTCTGCGTTGCATAATGAACTGGCCCCCCGTTCCACCAGGTCTCAGCACAAAGACATTTTTTACTTGAGATGCGGCCTTTTTTATGATTTCGTTGCTGTATCGGCAGTCACGCCCTTCATCCATGTAGTACATGATGCCTAAAGGCTGCTTATGAAGTCGCCGGACAGAACGAAGAGCCCGTAAGGCAAATTCCATGGTCACAAGAGGTGCCCGTGAAATTCCGATGCCTTCTCCGTACAGCCATTCCGATTCTCTGCGGAATGGCTCTCTGGGAACATCCAATTCCATGGGTACATCCGTGTGTCCGATAAGAAGTGTCCCCCCCTTGAGTCCCGCATTCGTTGTCCAAGTCCAAACAGAGCGTTCATCCATAAATTCTGACTCTGGCCTCATCTTCAAGCTTTGGAGTTTTTTATCCAGGATTGAGATCACCTGTTTATTACCGACAGGGTCAGACGTGCGGCTCGAGATGGAAATCAATTCCTCCAAAGAGTGTTCGATTTGATCGCGATGCGACGTGATATGCGTGAAGATATTCTTTCTTGGGTCTTTTTCTCTCGCAACTAATTTGGGGGGATGAGGTGTGCCGAAATAGCGCGCGCTTGCTACCTCGACCATCCGGTTTATCAGGGCTGGAAAATCCAGACCGGCATGCTGGGCTGCAATTGTATACGATCCGTGCTCGCCCAAGCTTGGCAGGCTGTTGACTTCGAGAATGAAAAGACGGCCTTTTTTATCGAGGCGGATGTCCACTCGGGCAGCATCGTAGCAGCCCAGGGCAGAAAAAGCATCTCTAGCTATACGTTGCGACTCCAGAGTCAGCTCTTCGCTGATTGGCGCCGGACAGATCCAGTCGATTTGCCGTCCGGAATGCCCCTTTTTATCTTCGATCGTATATATCTTAGGTCCAGATTTCCCGAACGTGATTTCACAGGGTGGTAGAGCCTCTGGCGGATTGTTTCCGAGTAATCCCACATTGATTTCCCTACCATCTATGTACTGCTCCACGAGGACGGATTGATCAAAATCTTCGAGAATAACTTTGGCTGCTTTTTGAAGTTCCTTGAAATTATGAACGACTTCAATGCCCATAGAAACCGCCTCATTCTTGGGTTTCACGATGAGAGGATAGGGGATCTTAGGCGGCTCGAAATCTTTGTCCTTAACTACAATAAAATCTGGAGTAGGTAAACCATGCTGTTGGAAGATCATCTTTGCCACGACCTTATCCAGCGCCAGAGAATGAGCGAGCGGATTGGAGCCGACATAGGGAATCCCTACCATTTCCAGAATACTGGGAACATGCGTATAGCGGGCCTGTCCTTGGATGCCATAGGAGAGATTGAAGGCTAAGCCAGGAAGTTCTCCTTTAAGGACGCGGGGCATAAAATCTTCCAGCTTAGAAATAAGGTCTTTATCTCCTTCGAAGGCTTTGACCTGATGTCCGTACTTTTTCAGGCTGGTGACAATTCTGTTTATGGCTTTTTTCCCATATTTTTCTCGGTTCGGAATCCCGAAAAGATTGATTACGTTTTTACTGTCCCGATTGTAAATAACAGCTATTTTCACTATCCACCTCTATCTGCAAATACACAGAAAATATTCATGCAGATCAAAATTCATACTTACAATGACATAAAAAATCGAGTAAATATTAACAAAAAAAGTTCACTTTCCATAACATTATTTTGAAGATCTTAGATAGTGCAAGACTTTGATTTCCGTCGGGAGCTTGCAAGCAGACCTAGTCTCAACAAACGATTTATATGTAAAGAGATTGAAGCAACAATGCTTAAGATGAAAAGTGAGATTTGAGGGTATCCATGACTAAATGTCTAAGGGGCTTTTCACAGTTCGCGCGGATGCTTGTGTAGCAATATGTGCATGCGGAATTCTTTACGAATTTTTCGCGGAGTTCTTTAGGTGAGTTATAATCTGTTATGATTAAACCGCAGGGTGAAAAAGTGCCATCCGGATTCACATTGAAGAACTTTTCGCCGGTTCGACAATTGGGGAAGGACCTATTCCTGAAAAAATCGATCGTATTTTGAAAAACATAATGGGATGTCCGAATATTTCTGTATTTCCTCTGAAAAACGAGAAGCTGTCCTATTATCTCTTTGAATTCTTCCAGTTCGCTTTCTCGAAGCATGTAGCTCAAATCGTGTGTCCTTAGTGCGTTATAAACGCTTAGATTCAGCTTGACATCCCAGTTTTTGGCCAGTTCCGCCATTTGAACAAGTTGTCTAAAATTGTCGCTTTGAATAACACAACAGAGAGTAATCCCCTTGTCCTTTTCAAAGCGGAGCCCTTCAATGAGCGATCGGATACGACCAAAAAGCCCGGGGATACCCCTAAATTCATCGTGCTGCTCATCGGGATAATCAAGAGAAATAGAAAACGCATCGACTCCTGATTGGCGCAGGCTGTAATATCTCTCTTTTGTAAGAAGAGCAGCGTTTGTGGTCACAACGATATAGGGAGCTTTATTGGGAATTCTAAAGGCTTCTATGATCTCCTCGAGATCCTTTCGAAGCAAGGGTTCCCCTCCAGAAACCTGAGCAACGAGCGGGCGCAACTCTCGGCAGATTTCACCTAATCTTTGTGCAGAGGCCCTCTCTTCTTCGACAATGCCTCCGAGATGACAGTGTTTACAATTCGCATTACAACTGTGAGTGACTTCAAAAGAGATGCTAAAAGGCCTCTTTTTGAAATAATTATTGATACCACGATTGGCTAAAGATAACGTCCGAGTAAGAGACATTGTCACTCCTAGTCGTAAAAATTCCTGCTGAGCTCTTAAAAAGGAGGAAAAAATTCAGGTGTTTCCTGTTTTAATAAGCCTCTGCGTTTCCCAATTATATATTTTTTTCTCTTAAGGTGAAAGCCAGGAATTCCTCCTGCAGACATCGTGAGAACATCGGAAAGAATCGCCCGCCCAAATTTGTAAAAAAACAACGGTTCGCTTATTGACATTTATTTTCTAATCGGATAAGGTGTACAAAAAGGTGAACAAAAACACGTGATCTCAACATGAAAAGACTCATAAGAGTATCGGTGCGTGCGTTGGTTGAACACCTGCTCCGTCAGGGGGATCTGTCGTCCGTGTTTGATTTTTCTTCGCAAACGTCCGGGTTTAATGGCATTCGTGCCCACCAAAAGATCCAAAAATCCCGGCCTGACTCTTACCTCAGCGAAGTCCCTGTTTTTTATCGCCTCGACAACGAATCCTTAACACTGGATATCCAAGGCCGAATCGATGGTGTTTATAGACAGAATGGCTCGGTTGTGATCGAGGAGATAAAAACCACACGAAGAGACATGGATAATTTTATCGCTGAACAGAATCCCCTTCATCGGGCGCAAGTTAAAACCTATGCGGCTATGTACTCTCTTGCAAATGATATCGAAAATATTCAAACACAGCTAACATACTGCCAGCTCGAAACAGGGGAGATAAAAACCTTTTCAGAGGAGATATCGAGTGATGAACTCAATCTATATTTCCTTGACCTGGCCAGCCAATATTGTGATTGGATGGAAAGGATTCATCGCTCGAAGAGCGAGCGGAACAAGGCTATTCTGATCGCCGATTTTCCCTTCTCCTCTTTCCGCCTCGGACAGTCGCAAATGGTCGAGGAGGTCTCTCGAACTATCCAGAACGAAGGACAGATAATCATTCAGGCTCCTACCGGAACTGGAAAGACTATCGCTGCTCTCTTCCCCGCCATCAAAGCCTTGTCATCAGGTCACATTGAAAAAATCTTTTATTTAACGGCAAGGACCACAGGGCGTGTCATCGCTGAAAAAACTCTTATGGATTTAAACACGAAAGGCCTCAATATCAAATTTGTCACTTTGACGGCCAAAGAAACGATCTGCCTCTACCCGGATAAGGCCTGCACGAGCGAAGAATGTCCGTATGCTAGAGGTTATTATGACCGGCTTCCCGAGGCGCGCGAGTCCCTCTTCAAACACGATGAATTCACTCGTGAGACTATTCTGGAAATCGCTGAATTCTATGAGTTATGTCCGTTCGAGTTATCTCTAGACCTCTCCCTTTGGGTGGACTGTGTGATCTGTGATGTGAACTATGCCTTCGACCCAAGGGTATATCTCAGAAGATTTTTTCTGGACGGCTCCCTAGACTGTACGTTTTTGATCGACGAAGCTCACAATCTTGTCGATCGCTCGAGAGAGATGTTTTCTGCACGGATCAACAAGGCGAGTTTTTTGGAATTGCGGCGGAAACTCGACAACAAAAAATCCGAGATCTATAAGCTCGCGGGTGAGATCAACAAGACGCTGTTGGAGAGAAAGCAAGCCCAGGGGGATGACGTGTATGCATGGGACCGGGATCGTCCTGAGGACCTTCTCCCTCTCTTGAAAAGTTTGGTGTTGAGACTGGAACGGAAAATCACGGCGAATCCTCGTTCTCCTCTCAATCCATTCTTGCTTGAGCACTATTTTACGGCGAACTGGTTCTGCAAAGTTGCCGATATGTATGACACGAACTATGTGACCTGTTTGGAGCAAAAGGAGCGGGATCTTATCGTTAAGTTGTTCTGTGTCGATCCGTCCGAACATCTCTCGACAGCTCTCGAAAGGGCAAGTTCGTCAGTCCTTTTTTCAGCCACTATAACACCAATGTCTTATTTCGCCCAAATGTTGGGGTGCAGAGAGGACGTGCAAAAACGGATTTTGCCCTCGCCCTTCCCTTCTGAAAATCTTTGTGTATTAGCCTCGAGGTGCGTATCGACCCTCTACAGACACAGATCTCAAACTAAGAACGATCTGGCCAAAACGATCGGCTCCCTTGTGAGCGCAAAAAAAGGGAACTATCTTGTATTTTTCCCTTCCTATGCTTACCTGGATATGGTCTTTCCATTGTATGAACGGCTCTTTCCTCATCATACGCTGTTGGTACAGACACAGGGGATGAGTGAAGATGAGCGTTTGTTGTTCTTAGAGCATTTTTCCCATGAAAACAGCAATACGCTCGTGGGATTTGTTGTCATGGGCGGGATCTTCGGAGAGGGGATCGATCTTGTGGGCGACCGACTTTCTGGCGCGGCAGTCGTCGGCGTGGGTTTGCCGGGAATTTCGCTGGAAAGGGAATTGATCCGTGTCCATTTCGAGGACAAGCAGATGCCCGGCTTTAACTATTCCTATCTCTATCCCGGGATGAATCGGGTATGCCAGGCCGCCGGTCGCGTGATCCGGTCCGAAGAAGACAGGGGTGCCATCCTGCTGATAGATACGCGCTATGCTCTCGCGCAGTATAATTCTCTTTTCCCTCCGGATTGGCAGGTTCGTTTTGTCCGGGACGAAAAACAAATGGAACACATCCTCGAAAAGTTCTGGACGGGTCAAAGCGTAATAAAGAGTGAATAGGTCTGTTTGAATAAAGCAGAATGAAAAAAGAAAGAACAGCTCTTAAAGATCTTGAGGTCCTGGTCCTCGATTGTCAGGCCACACACAGCAATACGGATAAAGGTCATATCCTCGAGATCGGTTGGGTCAAAACACGGGCCTCGTTCGAAGAGAATTCCGGGAGAATATCTGAAAAAGCGAAGACTTGTCTTTTGAAGACACCACGAGCTGTTGAAATCCCAAAGGCCGTTTTGCGGATCACCGGAATTTCTGAGGAAGAGCTGAATTTGGCTCAGGCCCCTAAGGAAATATGGCAAAGGCTCTATCGGGTTGCTGAAGACCTAACAAAAAAAATCGGGCTTGAAGAGGCGATTCGAACAGTTGGAGTTAACAAACTCCAAAATCTGGAACTTGCTAATAATTCTGCCTGCCCGACGGTCATTCATTTTTGCCGTTATGAAGAGCCTTTTCTCAGGAATCTCCACAGAAAATATAGCCCGAAAAAAATTTTTCCACTTTCGATTATCTGTACACACGAGATCGCCAAAAGAGTACTCCCCGATTTGCCCCGCAAAAGTCTCAGAGCTGTAGCTGGGTATTTTGGGCACTCCCTTCCAGAGCCCCGCCGCAGTTCACACCACGTCGCGGCCACATCTCTCATATGGTCTCACTTGGTCAAACAGCTCGCAGACACGCACAGTATGCCTCCCTTTCACTTTTCTTGTCGCGGGGGCCCGCGTGAATATCCCATGGCAGAGACATACCGTAAGGATCTGCCAAATTTGCCCGGAGTTTACAGAATTTACCGTTCCGGAGGGGATCTTTTGTATATCGGGAAAGCAAAATCTCTCAGGCAGAGGGTGCGCAGTTATTTTCACAAAGGGAGCCGGCATCCGGAGCACATGCTCGAAATGCTGAGCCAGGCAAAATCTCTGGATACGACAGTAACACACACAGCCACAGAAGCCGCTCTTGTGGAATCGGATGAGATCAAACGATTTAACCCGCCTTATAATCGGGCTCTCCGGACAAATGAGCGTGAAGTGCTCTTTTTCTCCCAGGATCTAAAGAGTTCAAACCCTCAACCGGATAGATTTCACTCAATCGGTCCACTCCTCTCCTCATACAATCTCGATCCTCTGATTTTGTTAACAAATGTGCTGAACGGGGACTTAAGAAAAATATCTTTAAAGGTCATTGAAGGCATTCTGGATATTCCACCCGCGTATCTTCCAGACCGGTCTTGTTTTGTTTTGGGTGTTATAGCCTTCAGACAGGAATTCCAAACGTCTTTCCGGCCTGCATTCGGTTTGACAGCATGTATGTCTTTGGGGGCGAAGTTCTGGAAAGAAAAATTGGAGGAGCGGGCTGTTGAGGAGGCTGCAAAAAAATCAGCGATGGAAGAAGCTGCGAAAAAGAAGGAAAAAACTGCGCTTGTGCGAGAGGATGAAAAGATACTTGAACTCGAGACGCAAGAATCAGAGGACAGAAGGATCGAAGGCACCTGGACTCCGGAGCGCATCGTAAAAATCCTGAAGAGCATCATCCGGTTGGGGGCTTTCCAGATCAGGCGTTCGCGTTGGTTCTGCCGGCTCAGCGAATCCACTTTGGTTTGGACTCCTTTAGCGGGCGAATCAGAGCTGAAAAACCTGATTGTATTCAATGGGGGGACGCCAATTTTTGAAGATTCATTATTTCCGTCTGATACAGCCCCTCTCTCACCCGGGCTGACAAATCCTCTCGTTGATCGCCAAAAAAACTTTGACCTTTTTGTTTTTGACCGGATGCGCGTGACCACGACCGAGATTCGCAGGCTTATCCAGGAAGGAAGAAGGATCGAGCTCCACTTGCATCCGGATATGTGCCTCCAGAACGATCAGCTCAAAAGAATGCTTCCATGGGTGTAATGCGGCTCCTATTTCTAGCAGATACTCACCTCGGATTCGACTATCCGTTCCGTGCGCGGATCCATCGCCGCCGGAGGGGGGAGGATTTTTTTGCTAATTATGCCCGCGCTCTTGAACCAGCATTAAAGGGAGAGGTTGACGCTGTTGTTCACGGGGGAGATATGTTTTTCAGGAGTAAGGTGCCCGCCCGTCTTGTGGATATGGCTTTCGGCCCACTCAAGGAAATCGCAGACAAGGGTATCGATGTTTTTATCGTGCCCGGGAACCATGAACGCTCGCGCATTCCGTTCAGGATCCTGAGTTTGCATCCTCATATCCATATCTTCGATGTCCCGCGGACCTTTGTTTTTGAGAAGCAAGGATTCAGACTGGGTTTAGCCGGTTTCCCCTACTGGCGGGATGGTATCCGGTCCCAGTTTCCCCTGGTCCTTGAGGAAACCGGTTGGAAAGGGCAGCTGACCGACTGTGATGGGATGCTCCTCTGTGTGCACCACTGTTTTGAAGGGGCGACCGTGGGCCCTGGAAACTACACCTTCCGATACAACGATGATGTGATTCGCCTAAAAGATATCCCTAAAGAATTCTTGGCTGTTCTGTCCGGACACATTCACCGCTACCAGGTATTGACCAAAGACCTTAAAGGCCGATCCATCAAGACGCCCATTCTCTATCCTGGATCGATCGAACGAACGTCTTTTGCCGAAAAGGACGAGCCAAAGGGATATCTGAAAGTCGAGCTAAGAAGAGATGAGAAAATAGTCAATGCTGAAATGGTTAATGAAGGAATGGGTTACGAAAAAAGGAAAAATGCAAAAATGTATCTATTTGGAATGGAAAAAGCTGGGCAGCTTTCCCTATCCTGGGAATTTATCAGGCTCCCCGCCCGGCCCATGGTCCGTGTGGACATCCCCGCGCATGGATTGACCAGAGATGCGCTCAAAGAATTCATCCGCAAAACTCTTGAAGGGCTCGATCCTGAAAGTGTTGTCAAACTTCACATAAAGGGACCTGCTAAAGAGGAGGCTTCAATCCTCTTGAGGGCCGAATCTCTCCGAGCCCTGTCTCCTAGCCAAATGAATGTCAGCCTGAGGTTCCAGGAAAAACCGTCTTCCTTCAACAAATAATATCTCAAGCATGTCTAACAACTGGATTTTTTATAAGACGCGGCTGGAGACTCCATGTTTATCATGCTATAGGTTTTAGCCAGCTTGAAGCTCAGGCTTGTAAAGACGTATGGGAATGTGTTTGGCGAATGACTCATTTTCCTTGTCAGTTGTATAGATGGGGAATTTATTCCGTACGCTCACGGCACAGATAAGAAAATCGATGTTTGATCCCTGTATCCCTTTGGAACGGCAGAGATTAAAGTATCTGGCTGCCATTATATAATCTTCGGTAATGATGGGATGGTCAATAAATCCAGCCAGGCTCTTTCTAAGGCTATCGAATTGAGATTCGCTGCGGATTCCAGACAGGATCTCTTGCCGTATCGGTCCTATCATCTGCACACGATGGTCCTCGATGAGGTTTCTGAGTTCCTTAGCATAGGGAGTGTCAACCCGATTACCGCGCCTGAGAGCTAAGGACCAGAC
>JASFPP010000083.1:0-15407 GCA_050115915.1 Candidatus Aminicenantota bacterium | reverse complement strand
AGTTGCCCTGTGGAAAGAGTTACTCCGACCGCCTCTGCTCCTATATCTTTTATATATTTTAAAAATCCTCCCCATCCGCAACCCATATCGAGAACTCTCGAGCCCTCCTTTATGTTCAGGTTATCGGCAATGAATTCATGCTTCCGTTTTTGTGCTTCATCAAGAGACATTGAAAAATCTCCGTCGAACAGGCCGCCGCTAAAATCTCCTGTTTCGCCCATGGCAAAACGGAATATTTTATCTATGAGAGTGTAGACATATTCCAGGTCCTTTTGATCAGCCATATCTTTCTCCTGCTATGCTGAGCAGATTGCCTAACATGCATGTGATTTGCGTACTAGATCGCTGTTAAGTCCCGTTTTCGAATCCTTCGAGATCCCACTTGAGATCCATTTCTTTATATAAATCCCTCGCCCTGTCCAAATATTGCTGGGAATTGATTCCATTCAACTCTTTATACTGGCTCTTTTTCTCAGCCAATCTCTTCCCGATCTCCAAATATGTCCGGGCAAGCTCGAGCTTGGCTCGTGTATTCTCTCCCTTTTCAATACTTCTTTCCCACCAATTCATCGCCTTTTTTGGCTTACCCACCAACCAGTAGTAGGTCCCCATTAATTTGCAGGCTTCGGTACGCTCGGCGGCGACCTTCCGCGATATCTTTACTGTTTTTTTCCCATTTTTTAAAGCGCTTTTTTTTATCTTCGAAGATTCAGTTTCATCTCCCTTTTTTACCGAGTTTTCTAACAAATAAATATCTAGAGAGAATTGACTCAGGAAATACTGGATGAGCATGATGGGGGCTATATTCATTTCAGATTTGATTTTCTCTGCTTTCTGTAAAGACTTCTCAGCTTCTTTAATATCGCCCATAAACATTTGCACTCGAGCTCTATAGGAATACAATGAAAACGAAAAAGCCGTATAACCCAGCCTATCGAAATACACAAGACCCTCCATGATCTCAGCAAGAGCTTCATGAAATTTTCTGTATTTCATCAAGGATTTTGTGTAAAGAAGGTATTTCATCGATCTCGAATAATCATCCTCAAAGGTATGGCTGATTTCGGAGAGTTTATGTACCATTCCTTGAGAAGCAGCAAAGGAGCCTTGTTCATTTTGTGTATAGCCATGATAGAGAAGATAGTTGGATGCAATCCATATTTCGCCAATTCTTAAATTGCTGTCCACTAAATTATCATCAAATTCTTCTATTTTATCCCAGTCGCCGGTGAAGTAGTTGTGCAACGTTTTAGAAAACTCATGGAAAAGCAGGGATTTTACGTTTTTCTTATCAACCTGGTCCTTAACGTATTCTAATATTTTTCTACTAAACCTGAATGAGATGCCCGAAAAGCAAAATAACCCACTGGACATGGAAAGGATCCCAACCCCATTGTCCACTTCTGCTAACTTGGAATGAGTAAGCCTCTTCATCCAGTAAAATGACTCGATGAACATTCTTTTGGGATCTGTTGTGCTCAAAGCACGAATTTTTCTTTCATACAAGTTTATGATTTCTTTATCTTTTGAATCAGGGGATCTGACCTTCTTCAGCTTTGGGAAGTAGAGGCTTACCAGAAAATTCACGAACCCAAAGAGAAATTTCCGGAAGGCCGAAACCGGATTCTTGGGCAATCTTTCCCCGTGGTATGCCAGAGTTTCGTTGAAGTATCTCACAGCTTCGATATATTGCCCCTTGTTAAAAAAGGCAAGTGCAATGTTCTTGGTAAGCATCGCAATCTTTGCGGAATCGGCAGCATCTCCATATTTCTTGAGATAGAGATTCAAGGCCTCTTGATAGTAGTGGAGGGCTTCACTCGATGCAGAGGATTTTAAGGCTTCCTCACCAGCTTTAATCAGATATTCTTCCGCTTTATCTAGATCCTCTCCTTTTCCATAGTGGAGCGTCAACATTCCGTAAAACTCGTGGATTCTCTCAGAAAAAACTGATTCGATGGCTTTAGCGATTTGCAAATGAAGTTGTCTTCTCTGTTTGAGCAATATGGACTCGTATGTGGCTTCCTGTGCAAGAGCATGTTTAAACAGATACTCCAACTCCTCCATTCTCTGTCTCTTAAGAATAAGTTGGACATCTAATAAATAGTCTAACCTCTCATCGATTTCCTCGATCGATTTCGCGACCTCCATCAGGATCTTATAGAAAAAGTTTCTGCCAATGACAGACGCCACTTTTAATAAAGATCTTGTGTTTTCATCCAGTTTGTCTATCCGTGCCATCAGAACTTCTGTAATCGTTTTGGGTATAACCACAGAATCGATTTTTTCCGTAATCTTAAAGCGCCCATCCTTAGACTCCACAACGCCATCATCGATCAGGGAGCGCACCACTTCTTCAATGAAAAAAGGATTCCCTTCGGCTCGTTTTGTGATGAGCTCTTGTATATGGGATGGAAGGCCTTTGATCTTTAAGAGGTTATTGATCAAAATCCCAGATTGGTTTTCGTCCAGAGATTTTAGAGAAAGCTCTGTATGATTGTTTGGGTATCGGCTTTTTATGGTATTTAGTATCCGATTACTGGTATCTATGTAATCGGGCCGGAACACATTGATAAAAAGGATTCGTTTGTCCTCTGCCAATCTGTACAGAGATTCAAGAATTCCAACCGAGGTTAAGTCGGCCCAGTGAAGATCTTCGACAATGATAACGAGCGGTTTTTGTTCAGAGATCTTGCCCATGAGTTCCCGGAGGTTTTTTAGGATTAGCTTTTCCAGAGCTTCGCCCTCTATTCCCCTCACTCGTTGAGCGTAGCTCCCTGCAAGTTTCATTCCCATAAGGGTGGCGATGAACGGGAAAACCTCTGCTCCATCTTCAGGACAAACATTCAGCACGGCCTGCTCGAGTTTCTGGAACGATTCTGATATGGAGTCATTTTCTTGTATGTTGCTCCAATTCCTCATAATGTCGATGATGGGATGAAAACTCAAATTTTTGCCGATCGATAAAGCCCTTCCCTTAAGAAGACGCACATTGCTCATTTCATCTCTGCTGACCAATTCAGCGACCAGTCTCGATTTGCCGATCCCTGCTTCTCCGATGACATTCACAATAGAACCTTCACCGTTGATGACCTTCAGCACCTGAAACTGAAGCTTATTAAGCTCGCCAGCTCTCCCCACCATTACGGAATGGATCATACGATCTGAACCCACGACATCTCTATAGATCCTCTCTCTCTCAGACAGGAGCTCAAAAGCAGAAACAGGTTCTTTCCAGTCTTTTAAAGTAATAGGCTTTAATGGCGCATACTCAAACTTCTCTCTTGTGGATCTGAAGGTGGATCGGCCTACGTATACCTTCCCCCTTCCAGCGTGATCCTTTAACAAGGAAGCAAGATTCACAGCATCTCCCATGACAGCAAAATCACTTTTGTCATCTGATTCTATTGCTCCGACAATCACCATCCCGGTATCGATTCCGGCATTAACCTCAAGAGGAATTTGTAGATGTTCTTCCTGACTGAATTGATAGAGATTATTCCGGATTTCAATTATCGTATTCACCGCCTTCTTCGGGGCATCTTCAATAGCTGCCGGGATACCAAAAAGCACTCTGAAACTCGTATCCGTGATCTTCCGGACTGTGCCGCCGTATTTCTCTACAATAGAACCCAACATTCTAAAGCATCGGGTCATTATCAATGTGACCTCTTCCGCATCCGTCCTCTCATTCATCTCTGTAATTCCTGAAATGTCGACAAACATAACAGTTGCCTGCCGTCGTTCGGCCTCTTCCCTAGCCTCAGGTTCAGCTCTTTGCCCGACGACCGATCTCTGTCTGTCTCTCAACAAGCGCTTTTCCAGATTTTCAAGGTCGGCTAAAAAGAGCTTTATTGTGCGGTAGCGATCCGCTGGATCTTTTTGTAAACACTTCAATACAATTTGTTCCAGCTCCCGAGAGATATCGCTTCTCAACTCAGTCGGCGGGATCGGTGACTTATTCATGATGGCATGGATAATTGCCGGCCCATGCTCGCCTTCAAAAGGCAATCGCCCGGTCAACATTTCATAGATGACAACGCCCAATGACCAGAGATCGGTCCGATGATCGAGATCCTCTCCTGAAGCTTGCTCGGGTGGCATATATGCGATAGTACCCATTACAGCAGCAGTTCTGGTGATCTCTTTATCCACCTGCTTGGACAATCCAAAATCAAGGATCTTCACGACACCTTCACTGGTGAGCATGATGTTCGCAGGTTTGATATCTCGATGAATGATGTTGCGCTCGTGCGCTTTGACTAAACCTTGTGCAACCTGTTTGCTGATTTTTATGGTGTCCTTAACGGGAATGGATCCGTGCGCAATTTTTTCTTTCAGTGTCTCCCCGTCATAGAATGCCATAGCAATATACATCTGACCGTCAGAAGTCTCATCAATGTCGTAGATGGTGCAAATATTTTGGTGATCGAGCGCTGAAGCAGCTTGGGCCTCTTGAGCGAAACGGACATTGTACGCCTGGTCACGAGTTAGCTCAAGAGGTAAAAATTTCAGGGCAACCAAGCGATTGAGCTTGATATCTCTGGCTTTATAGACAACTCCCATTCCGCCTTTGCCAAGTTCTTCCAAAATCTCGAATTTTTTCTCAACTATGCTCCCCTTACTGAACTTTAGCTCCATATCTCTTCGCGAAATGGCATCAAAAATAAAACGTCCATCCAAACTCGTTAGGGGTGTTGCACATTGAAAGCAAAAACTGGAATCTGCAGGATTTTCATAATGGCATTTTGGACAGAGCACTGTTGATGACCTTTTGCTTTATCCTCATAAGGATAGTAAAAGAGGAAAAAATAGTCAAATATTTGCGATTTTGCGATTGAACTCGCAAACCCTTCAAGTCCCTCGATGGCTCTCTTTTTCACTATCTGAATTGACATTCGTCGTCGAATCTTATATTAATGTGACAAGAATTTTCGGGTATCGACATCAGCAAGAAAAAGGGAAAGAAATCTGGATATTCAAACGGCAAGCTGATAACTCATGGAAATGCTCACACAATATTTGGAATACAGATACAGCCCCTCCAATTTCCGCAGAAAAGACTTAGACTAAAGAAGTTGTTAGGGAAGCAAAAACAGTTATGAATATTGATGCTGACGTTGAGGCGATAAAAGATTAGGTGAATGGAAACTTTGCTGCAGCAGGCTCAGGAGATTTAGAGGGATACTTAAGTTATTGGACAGAGGATGTTATATGGATGCCTTTAAATGCACTCATCCTATAGAACACAAGTGCCATAAATGAAAAAATCATATATCAATGGGATTCGTTGGATTGCTCGGATATTGGGTTCTCTAATATTATTGTTGGTTCTGTTAATAGCGATCGGAGAAGTGCTATTTATGGAGCCCCCACCTGGTTCTTCAGGCAAGTTGAACGAAAGGGATATTCCTCTTATGACAGGGATGATTGTTATGCTTGTGGGCATTGTTGTTGCTTGGTTTCGTGAAGGAATCGGGGGATTGTTAATGATTGGAGGATTTATCCCATTTTTAGTAGATGAGCTAACATCTGAAAAGGGTTTTAATGCTTGGTTCCTTGTAATCTTTCCTCTAATTGGTCTTCTTCATTTATTCTGCTGGTGGCAATCCCAAAGATTACGAAGCGATGTATGAGGAAGGCGTATTTAGCCTTTATCCCATAGTGATTAAAAAAGCCGTGAAGATTGCTACCGGTATTATTTTGAAAAAATAAACCGATGGCAGCGCCTGAAGCGATGAAAGCCCAGGCAGAAATCGAGAAGCAGAATATGGAACGAGTCAGCATCTTTCCACAGCGAGATGAACTTCATGCAATGCTCTATTGAATGAGGCCATTCTCGTCTGCAGTCAATCCCATAGATTCGAGAATGGAGACGGCCTCATCAGTTTTGTCCGATGCGGTGAAAATCTCAACCAGCAAGCCGATAGATTCTTTTGTCTTCGGATGATCTGCGCCCCAATTCTCATAACAGGATCTGACAGCCTGTTCGATATAGCGACACGCTTCTGCATTATTTCCCTGTAAAAACAGACTCTGGGCCAAATATTGTTGCGTATCTCCCACAAACGGACTTTTTTCACCAAACAAACTGGTTTTTCTTTCGAGCACTTCTCTGTGTATGCGTTCAGCCTGTACGTGATCCCCCTTCTTATTGAGAATGCGGCCTAATAAATCTTTGCATTCCAGAGTGAACTCTTTATCTTCGCCCAGAATTCTTGCGCTCGTTTCAAGGATTTTTCGTACGAGTTCTTCAGCTTCAAAATTCCGGCCTGATTCAAAATAAAGAACGGAAAGAGCGATCTGCGACTGGAGTGTATTGGGATGTTCCGCCCCCAAGATTTCTCTGTTAAGTGATACAGCTTTATTAAGGAGCGATTCAGCTTCATCGAATCGCTTGAGTTCTCGGAGCAGATTCGCGTAGTTTACAGAGATGAAAATGGTATCTGGAGCCCTCTCTCCAAAAATTTCCTCGAATACCCTATATCCGCGTTCTGTATAGACAAGGGATTCCTCATACTTACCAAGCTCGGATAAGGCAATCCCAAGGTTTATCAGTAAAACGAGCGTGGTCCGATGACGTTCGCCATTGACCTCGATCGAACGCTCCAGCCCCTCCTGCATATAACGCAGGCCTTCTTCATACTTTCTCTGTTCCATAAAGACCCGTGCCACGGATCCCATAGCCGCGATATAATTCGGATTTTTTGTATCCTCTTTTCTCTCATAATCCCTGAGAAGTTCCAGGAAAATCTTTTCTGCCCCAGGAAAATCCTCCTCGTGCACAAGGATATTTCCCAAGTTGAGAAGCACTTTGGGACCAAATTTGTACTGAAGTTTTTCGTCACTCCGGATGACGGATATTGCCTCCTGGAGCAGTGTTTTCGCTTCAGAATATGCGGCCTTTCTTATTAAAATCTCAGCCAACTGATCTTTAGCCCCTATCACCAGTTCGTTATTTTCTTCAAAATTCTCCAGCCCCGATTTCAAGGCATCTCGGAACAGGGTTTCCGCTTCCTGAAAACGTTCGTCATAACTCAAAATGATGCCCAGGTCGATCATCGCTGTAATGGTCCTGTTATGATCGGGTCCAAAAGTTTCCCTGCAAAAGTCCAGGCACTGTGTCATAACAGACTCGGCTTTTTCATACTCTCCGAGTCTTCTATAAGTTGTACCGAGTTGGTTGAGGAGCCTGGCTTTTATATCTGGATCATCTTGGAATTCTGTTTCCAACTTCTCTTCCCAATAAGAGAGAACATCTATGACCTTGACATCCCTTCCACGCTCCATGGGCGAAGGGGAAACCCACATTTCAACCAGAAAATCAGACATTTTTTCCTGTCTGCTTCGGGCGAGCCTCTCCAGACGTTCAGATTTTTTTGCGCTGAGCAAGCTGAAAAACGAGATGATGATTCCCAGAGTCAAAGCGCTGATGACGCCCCCAGTAACCAGTTTTTTTGTTCTGCGCTTGGGGATTTCTAGGATCCATTTCAAACGTTCCAGTGTATCCAGGGCGCGTGGGCGGCTGGTTGGGTCAACTGCTTTGAGACGCTCGATGAGCCTTCTCAAATCCTCCTCTACGCCATCTGGAGGCAGCGTGTCTCCCTGTCTGGCTTTTGCGAAAACTTCCACTTGGGAAAGGCCTTCGGGATAGGGATGTTTGCCTGTGAACAACCACTGTAAAAGCAGGCCAAACGAATACATGTCACTGGCAGCTGTCACGGATATGCCCTGTGCCTGTTCAGGACTCATGTACATCGGAGTACCCACTATGATTCCCTGCTCTGTTTTAAACCCGCCATCCACCAATTCTATTGGCTCGAAGGCTCCTGTCGGCAGATCTTGTGAATTTATATCCGACCAATGCACCGTTGTTCTCTGGCCAATGATTGAAAAGGCCAGTCCAAAGTCCAGAACCTTAACTTCACCACGATCATCGATCATGATGTTTTCCGGTTTCAGGTCACGGTGAACTATTTCATGGGCATGAGCGTCAGCAAGCACTTCGCCTATCTGTAAAGCGATCTTCAGTTTTTCAGATCGGTTGAGGTTCTCAATCTTAATTTTATGAAGAGCTGTACCTTTGATCAATTCGAGAACCAAAACATCCGCATCATCGGTTTCTATCAAGTCATAAATACGGCAGATATGGGGGTGTTCCAATTTAGAAAGAAGTTGTGCTTCTCTAATCAAGCGTGCTTTGACCTGTTCATGAAATCGTTTCTCTCCGCGAATGGCTTTAAGTGCCACTTTGCGTTTGAGCTTTTCATCGTAACCAACATATACTTCTCCTATCCCCCCTTTTCCAATGAAATCAATAACGCGGAAATGATCGATTTTTTTTCCGAGAAGGGGCCATTCAGCGTTCTGTTCCTCGGAAGATTTTCTGTTTTTATTTGTTTCTGGGTCGCTCTCAGTTTTTCTCAATTTTCTCTCCCTGAATTATGTGAATATACCTATCATAATAAAAGTTTGCAATGAAATCATATCAATCCGTGTGCCAACACTGCAAATATTGGAGTTTTTTTGGCTAGCTCACTCCACTTTCCATCGATCAGTACTAAGCCAGTGACTCGAGAACAGACAATAGAATCTGGAAAATGCAAATCGGATTGCTACTAACGTCTCAATTGCATGTCCGAGTCCAGCCTGCGAAGCCAGCAGGAGGATCGGAACCTCCGACCTACTGCGTATGAATCAATTGCTCTATCCAAAGCTGGATTGACAATCGTTGACGATTCTTATATTAATGAGAAACAATTTTAACGTATTAGCATCAGCAAGAAGGAAGCAAGCATGAGTAAACACATTTCTTTGAGCGAGTTAAATCACCGGGGGAAGGCCAACTGTAAGGGCATATGCACCAGGAGGTTTTTTATCTCAAAAAGTGCCTTGGGCTCGATGGGATTCCTGTTAATCCCAGGGATGGTAGTCTCAAAATCTCTTTTTGACACTAGCCCTAGAAACAAAGAAGAAATTTACAAACAACTCGATGAACTGGTGGACAAATACTATACCCTTTACGGAACATGCTCTCAGAGCAGTTTCCATGCACTGAATGAGGTCTTCGATTTAAAAGCGGAAAATATTATTAAAGGCCTGGTTTCATTCCCCGGAATTGCTTTGCGGGGTGAAACATGTGGTGCTGTTACAGGGAGTTTACTGGCAATAGGGATGGTTTACGAAGATGATCAAATTGATGAAGACCGGAAAAGATTATCCCGGGCACCATCATTCAAATTTTGTTCTGAATTTGAAAGTGAGTATGGAACGACTCGATGCAGAGATGTCATTGAAAAAGTCACTGGTAAAAAATACACGGTTAAAAATCACAAAGATTATGAATCCATGTATGAGGAAGGTGTATTCAGCCTTTGTCCCGTAGTGATTAAAAAAGCGGTCAGGATTGCTGCAAATATTATTTTAGATAAATAAGCCGATGGCAGAGCCTGAAGCGATGAATGCCCAGGCAGAAATCGAGAACTAGAATATGGAATTGGTGAAACGTTACATCGAGGAAAGGATGGAGTTTGATTCGTTAGGTTTTATTCAGCAACTCGGCACGGAGCCTAAGCCGAAAGAGGAATAACAAATTTGGACAATGAAACCTCTGGAACGAAACCCTTAACAACATATCTCAAATTTATCCTCCCTTCACTCTCTGGTGTTTTTATATTTCTAATTCCTGTCCATTTTGAGGAAAAAATCACCATCCCTATAGGAGTTCTTGTCGACCTTGTCAAAGTTGCAGCCAGTCAATTTCTTCCCCTGCTGTGTACGGGCATCATCGCCCTATCGGCGCTTGTGACTATTGGAGTAGCGATAAAGAAACCTCAGGCAGCAAACCCAGGAAGCTTTACTTGCAAAATTTTATCCATTTTCGATGTGAGTTGGCCTTGGATCGCTCTACGCACTATCGGCGCGGTGTTCGTCTGCCTCATTTTCTTCAAAGCCGGTCCCAAATGGATTTGGTCGGAAGAGACTGGGGGTGTTATGCTCTATGATTTAGCGCCAGTCATTTTCGTCATTTTTTTGTTTGCCTCTGTTTTACTTCCCCTTCTCACCGATTATGGCCTGATGGAGTTCACCGGCACCCTCCTTCGCCGATTTTTCAGACGGGCGTTTCGGCTTCCGGGAAGATCGGCCATCGATTCATTGGCATCCTGGCTGGGATCTGGCACTGTGGGGGTTCTCATCACAGTGCAACAATACCAAGCAGGCTTTTATGCACTCCGTGAGGCAGCCATAATCGCCACCTCCTTCTCCGTCGTGTCTATTGCATTCTGTTTGGTTGTCGCGCAATTCGGCGGTGTCGATCATATGTTTCCTCAGTTTTATCTCTCTGTTATCGTTTCCGGACTCGTGGCCGCTTTTGTGATGTCCCGGATTCCTCCCTTGTCTCTTAAAAAAACCACGTATTTTGGTCCGGTCGGGAAGCAGATTCACGAAGAAGTGCCCCGTGGCAAATCTCTTTTCAGATGGGGAGTGCAACAGGCTTTGGAAAGAGCCGGGAAGGCTCCCGGTCCTTTGGGAGTCGTCAAAAAGGGCATTGTCATCACACTGGACATTTGGTTCGGACTGTTGCCTTCGGTATTGGCGATAGGGACTATTACTCTTGTGCTGGCAAAACGAACGCCTCTCTTCCTATATCTGTCCTATCCTATCGTACCCTTTTTAAAACTTCTTAAGATCCCGGAAGCAACCGAGGCTTCCCCAGCGTTAATCGTCGGTTTTGCCGATCAATTTCTGCCCGTTATTTTGACTGGCGGGATTGAAAGCGAGCTGACACGATTTGTAATCGCCGTTATGGCAGTTGTCCAGTTGATCTACATGTCTGAAATTGGCGTGCTCATTCTTAAATCCGAGATTTCGCTAAGCCTTCTGGATCTCTTAACAATCTTTATTCTAAGGACAATTATCTGTCTTCCGGTTGTCGCTCTGATGGCGCATCTTTTATTTTTTTGAAAAAACAGCCAGTAACTGAATAAAACAGCGGATAAGGTGATGGCAATCAGAGTGGCCCAGGCGGCCCCCACCACTCCCAATTTAAATCCGTAGATGAATAAAGGGTCGAGCACGATGTCTAAACACGAACCGAGAGCTGATCCATACATCGCCTGTTTTGTTGCTCCTTCACCCCTGAGAATTGCACCAGCAATATGGGAAAAAACAAGTAAAGACATGCCGTTAAACGTTTAATCGCTAAAACTAGTGAAGAGAAATCGTGATTTCCTCAGTGGCGACTTTGGTAATGCCATTATGCATGGTGACAATGGTTTTTACTCGAAATGTTCCGGTCTGGATGCCTTCAGGGATTTCCTCTTCGCGCCATATCAGCTCTCGGTATTGTCCAGGAGCACTGGGAGCCATATTATGTATGGAACTGGATTGTTATCCTAATTCTGTTCTGTGAAAATCAAGAAGATAAATTTATTGTACCTCTCTATCCTCCTCATAAATACACCTGAATTGACATTAGCTATCGAATCTAATATTAATGAGACACGATTTTCGGGTACCCGCGTAAGCAAGAAGGAGGAAGGAAGATGAACCAAATTTTTCCCTATGCAAACATTTTAACGGGTGTACTTGTTCTTATAGTTGGACTTTTATTTCATTGGGTCGCACAATTGATTTCTCTTCTCAATTGGGAATTTGCAACAAAAATCGGTGTTCAAGAAAAAGGATTAATACCAGAATATCGAGTGTACGAAGAAGCTATCGCTGCCGCCGATGTCTTAATCGGGTGGATCTATGCTATCGTTGGAATAGGACTTATTTTTAGTACAAGTTGGGGATTTAAACTGGCATGGTTTCCAGGTGTAGTATTTGTCTATCATGGCTTAAGTTTCTGGTTCTGGAGCAAAAACCAAAGAAAGACTGGATATCGACTCATGCCTGATTCCACAAGAATAATTTGGTTTTTGGTAAACTTCATTACGGGTATCTTAGCTATTCTTGTAGCATGGCATGGAGCATAAGCTGAACAGGGACCTAGCTAGTACTATTATCCACAAAGGCTAGTTTTTATAATGCCTGCTCCCTCGATTAAAAGCGCCACATC
The DNA here is from genome assembly GCA_050115915.1 of Candidatus Aminicenantota bacterium. Taxonomy (GTDB): domain Bacteria; phylum Acidobacteriota; class Aminicenantia; order Aminicenantales; family Aminicenantaceae; genus WTAW01. The sequence continues at coordinate 3,346 of JASFPP010000083.1, read as the reverse complement.
CTCCAGGAATAATTTTCCTGACCGAATATGTGCATTAACTTCATTGATGAAAGCCCCAAGTTTGTTGCAAGCGGCTTGACTTTTTCCATTCTCTAACTGCTTTAGGGCCCCTTCCAGTTTCACGACCAGAGAATTTCCTTGACCATGATTCAGCTTCCCTTCATCGACTAATCGCTCGACTTCACTCAAAAGTTCGTTTATTAGAAAAATCAAGCTTTCCGAACATGTGAGAATCATATTTCTGCCATCATATTCTGGTGTACCGGGATTATCAGTTAAATCCCGGATTTGGTCAGATGTTGTTGTGCCATCCGGGAATAAACATTCTGCGACAACATTTCCTTCAGTCATTCCAAAGAAGATCACACAGCCTGGTCCATCAGGATGAGTATCCATCCACCCTGGTAGATTGCTTTGCCTATAGTCATTGAAGAGGAGAGTGTTCTCTCTCGTGTTCACACAAATGGCCGCTCCGGCACCTTGTATGTTTATAAATGTATTTCCTGCAACAAAAGATTCATGGCTATCTCTCCACAAAACTATCGGTCCTCTCCACGGAACACCAGGTCCAGCGAAATCCTTAAATGTGTTACCGGTTATACTCGCATCGGAGGGGCCTCGAAGAAAAATTCCCTGCACTATTCCCCCCTCAATTTCATTTCGCTCTATGGCAATCGAGGAATTTTGTAAAAAACCTATCCATATGCCAGTCCTCAAATTAAAAAGATAGTTATCTTCGATATACGCTGAGTAATTTACACCTCTGGAAATATCGAGCCCATAAACACAATTCTCGATATCACAGCTCTCGATAGTAGTTTCTCCCTCTCCCTCCATTCCATTTCCCATGAAGGCGAACCCTAAATTCCTTCCGAAAAGTTCCCCTGTATCACCTCTCATTCTGATATTCATCACAACTGTGTGGGAATTACTCCCAAACGACATAAGCAAATTGCTTAGAGCTGTGCGCCCAGGACCAGGAAACAAAGGACTAGGGTAAGGATCACAGGGAGTCGGGTGCAAAACCTGGAGAGTCAGGTCCTCGATGGTGAGATTCTCACCGGGTTCCATAAAGAGAAATAGATAAGGAATCGGTCCATAGGGCGAATCCCCGAGACCGAATCCCTCTCCCACCCCAGGTCCCATCCGGACCGCCTCGATAATGGTATCATGCTTGCCAGCTCCCTTGAAGATTCCACTAAAACCTGGGACGAGGATGGAGCGACTGATATAAAAGTGACCTGCCAAAAGCTCAACGCCGCCTCCCGGTGAAACGCTCAGAAGAGCGGCTTCGATATTATTCGCGTCGGTGACGCCGGTCATATCACCGCTTGGCGGAACGACAATCAGTGATTGCGCCGTCACTCGAGTTTCTGAGAAGGTTGCCATTAAAGCGAAAATACATAACGCTAAAAAAAGCCATAGAATTCCCCGGCTTCTTCGAATTTCTTTTCCCATTCTCCCCTCCTTTTAAACTTAGATCAAATGATGAGTGCACACTGATGCTACTTGTTTTGTAAAAGGAAATTTAATCTTAATTGTGCTGAAAATTCTTCCTCCCCAAACCAAGCATTATGTTAACTTATTGTGGGGCAATAGTATATAAAGATAAATCAATTGTCAACTCTGAAATTTTCAATTATGCCATATTATGCTGTTCCTCTTTGCCTTGAGAGGCGTTAAGAGAAATATCGTTATCATCAATGCGGCAGTTATTACAGAAGCTGTCGTGGTTACTTTAATTTTGGTTTGTTACCTTATAGGTACCATAACTTGATCCGTTCTGCTTTCATATGTTCTCTCTCCCCAATTCTTCGTATCTATATCAATTAATTTAAATTTTTTAAATTTTGGCGCAAAAGCAATCCTAGTAGGAATTCCAACACACCCAGAACAAAATACAATATATGGAGCCAATGGACACCACCTACCCAATAGACTTGAATCACAATCCACAGAGCCAAAAAGATACCCAATGCAACAGCGATATCGCCTGCGTATCGATATCTTCTGAAAGAGGCGAAGCCTCCAACAAGAGATCCAATCCCGTTAACCGTTAAAAGTACTATTCCAGGAATAAGGTAACTCGTGAAGGGTGACCTGCTAAGCCATTCTAAGGGAAATTTGAGACCCCCCGATATCAGACCTACGCCGCCTGCTACAGCGCCTAATCCAATCAACAACTGAAGAATTCCCAGTCCTGAGCCTAATCTCATTCTTCCTCTGGTCTAGATTTTAGGGTAAAGGCTATAATCCACCAATTATTCAATATAAAATATTATCGAAGTCAAATGGTTTGGTTCTGTACGTATCCCATATTTTTCTGGCTTCTTCTTCGGCCCATTTTTCAAAACCGAGTTTTTTCATCCTGCAGAGCTGATACATCTTTGTGTTATGCGGATAATGGGCCTGATCAGCGTAGGGTTGAAATCGTTCACAAGGGAAATCGTCACATTCGTTACAGAATTCATGGTTTTTTTCTGCCGCGCACGAAAAAATTTTGCACTGAATGTCAGGTTTTAGTAGCTTGATCCTGCCTTCCTGGGGCCTGCATCCTTCACAGGTGACTTTATCTTCGGGGATTTTCAGAGTTTCTGACACTCTTTTTCTGATCTCAGCGTTTGTTATAGAGAGGTAGGCCGGACAGTGAAAACAAGGTAATCCGCAGGGGGAAGTCATCCTTTTTGCTGTTTCCGTATCCATTTGTCCTCCATTCGAAAATTTTGAAGTTATTCAATAATAACACTTTCTCAAATAGAGTCAATTGTTGAATAGCATCTGAAAGTATCTCTCAAACTGTAATGGCAAGAATCATGTTGCGTTGATGGGAGTTCCAATTGAGTTGTGGAGAAAACCGTATGGAGGGCTGGACGGGCATGGTATATCTCCATAGGGGAGATATGAGGGAAGTCCGGAATCGAGCGAAGTTTCCTCGCTGGGGAAACTGAGAGTGTTTTCGAACCACCAATTGGAACGTACGGTACATCCTTTATCATGGTTTTAGATATTCTTCTAGGATATGAATACTGATTGACTCAGCATTTTTTTTTGTGGTATGTTTACTCCATCTTAAATTGGGAAATAGTTTGGGGGTAATAATGAGCGAATTTGTATCCACTCAAAAAGGAACAGCTTTAAAAGAGCTGCAAGCTCCGGGAAAAACCATACCGGAGATTTTATTAAAACGCGCTGCTACGTTCGGCTCAAGCCGTGCAGCGCTTCGGTACAAAAAAGATGGCGTTTGGAATGAATACTCCTGGAGCGATTATTTAAGTTATATTGAAAAAGTTGCGGGAGGGCTCAAAGTGCTGGGGGTAGAGCCGGGAGATAAAGTGTGTATTATCTC
>JASFPP010000082.1:0-15455 GCA_050115915.1 Candidatus Aminicenantota bacterium | reverse complement strand
GACTTATTTCATACAGGATTAAGCCTGACGCTATAGGGATTATTCCTTTCATTGTTCTTTTAGGACTCAGTGCATTTTTCGTAGGGACAATTCTTCGTATCGCAAAAAATCTATATTTCTTGGGTAAATCAAATAACGCATTGGCTCTATGCAAAAAAAATGCCGTAAAAATGCCGCTGTGGTTTCTGTCGACGCGATATCCTCTTTTTTTTATTTCCTTGCTATTGTTATTTTTTCCGTGAAGGAATCAACTCGCGGGATTCGAACCATAGGCCTTTTGGGATTTGATCCCTTCCTCTCTGATTCTGTTGCTAATCCAGCAACGTATCCAAGATGAAAAGCGCAACGTCCTTGGCTCCCTTTCCGCTTTCCCTTGTGGGGCCGACACAAGAGGGGCATCCTTCGGAACAGAGACATGATCGGATGGTCTTCCGGCACTGCTCGAGAAGCTCGGCCTCGAGGTCGAACAACGATGGACTCAGTCCTATTCCTCCGGGGAAGCTGTCGTAGATGAAAATATTCGGTTCGAAGGAAGTGTCTGTGGGGTCCACAGGCAAGTCATTTGTAGACAGCTGGGGAGGGAGGTTTCGGGGCGGGAGTGATTTGCCCGTTGTGTTATCCCCGATCGAAACCCCCACGTCGTGGAGGTCGCACATCATAAACAGGGGCGAAACGTGGTGGAGACAGTAAGAGAGGCCAAAAAGCCCGTTTATCTTCTCCACAGACGAATAGGGCAATGCCTGAAAAACCTTGGCGGGAATTGTCAGCCAGTAGGCCGTTGTGTGCATCTCGTTCTGGGGAAGGCTGAGGTCGCCGGCGCCGACATTTTCCATTGTGTAGAGTTTGATTTTTTTGAATCCCACAACCTGGGTGGCCACATGCACCTCTCCATGGTTGAATGACATTCTGGGTTCGTCTTTTTTGGAAAAAATATCCAGGATCTTGATCTTTGTGTAGTCGATCGCATCTGTGTAGTAATCGGTATCCGTCTTTCTCACGTAAGCCTTTCGGCCATCGAAATCCAGATCATCGACATAATACTGCTCCCCCTCCCGGAGGTATATCGCTTTGGGGTGGAGCGCCGTGAGAGCCGCTGTAAAATCCACCTCAGCAATGGCCTTGGGTTTCTCTGTGGTGTCTACGACGACAAAATTGTCGGAGCTGATGCTTCTGAGGCTCACTCCATCGGCAGGATAGGCATCGGATGTCCAATACCACTTGTCCTTCGAATGATGGATGAGCTTTTCATCCTCGAGAAACTCAAGTATTTCACCGATTTCCATGCGGCCGAATTTTTCCCCATCCATAAAAGGCAGTTCGAACGCAGCACACTCGACGTGGCTGACGAGAATAGAAAGATTGTCTGGATTAATGAGGGCCTTCTCAGGATTCTTGGCGAAAAAATATTCCGGGTGGTTGATGATGAACTGGTCGAGAGGCGAGCTCGTTGCAACGAGAACAGCTGCGGACGTTCCTGTTTTTCGTCCGGCTCTACCGGCTCTTTGCCAAGTGCTCGATATGCTTCCGGGGTAGCCGGCGAGGACAGAGACGTCCAGGCTCCCGATATCGATCCCGAGTTCGAGGGCGTTGGTGGAGACCACTCCCCTTATATTCCCCTCTCTCAGCCCTTTCTCGATCTCGCGCCGGCGCAGCGGAAGATAGCCCCCCCTGTAGCCCCGGATGAGCCCTTCCTGCTGGATATTTTTTTCAAAATCTCCTTTAAGATACGTGAGAAGAACCTCTGTAACGAGGCGGCTTTGGGCGAAGACTATGGTCTGGAGCTCGTTCTTTAAAAAAAGCCCGGCTACTCGGCGTGATTCATTGACGTAAGACCGTCGGATTCCCAAATCTCTGTTGACAACGGGGGGATTGTAGAAGATGAAATATTTCTCGCCTTTGGGAGCGCCATCTTCGTCGACCAGATCGACGGAATCTTCCAGCATTTTTTCGGCCATTTCCTTGGGGTTAGAGATCGTGGCCGTCGACATGATGAATTGGGGTGAAGATCCATAAAAATGGGCGATTCTCTTCAGCCGCCTCAGGATATTCGCCAGATGGCTGCCGAAGATTCCGCGGTAGTTGTGGAGTTCGTCGATCACCACATACTTCAGGTTCTCGAACAGCTTGATCCATTTGGTGTGGTGGGGGAGAATTCCTGTGTGGAGCATGTCAGGGTTTGTGAGGATGATATGTCCCCTGGCTCGTATGGCCTTCCTCGCATCTTGGGGCGTGTCCCCATCATACGTGTACAACCTGACTTCCTGGGGCAAAAGCTTTGAGGTTTCATCCAGCTCAGCCCGTTGGTCTTGGGAGAGAGCTTTGGTGGGGAAGAGGTAGATCGCCCTTGTCGAGGGATTTTTTAGGATAGCATCGAGAGCGGGAAGGTTGTAACACAAGGTCTTTCCGGATGCCGTGGGAGTGACAACGACCACGTTTTTCCCCTGTTCAATGAGATTCCAGGTCTGGTGTTGGTGGGAGTATAGCCGTGAGAATCCCTTTTCTTTGAGCGCTTCGACCAGTCCAGGATGGATTGCGGGTGGGTACTCCTCGTATTTTCCCTCTTTAGCTGAAAAATGTTTGATGGCACATATGGATTCTGTCTTGACGCCAATATCTTTGAGCCGTTTGAGTGATTTTTCCAAGCTTATTTCTCTGGACATCTTTTCCTCATTTGTTCCAAGCGTATTTTAACCTGTCGATCGGCTTTTGTTAACAAAGTAGCGACATTTTTCGAAAATATCCTGGGGATTAGGGTTTTATGGGGATGCAATCTAAGGAATTTTTGTTATCAGGTATGAAAGGTGTGCTAAAATAATCGGTCATGTTGAAAGAGATCCAGGTCAAAAAGGCGGCACAGCATAACCTCAAAAAGATCGATGTCAACCTGCCACGCAACTCTCTCATTGTCATAACCGGCCCCAGCGGCTCGGGTAAGTCCTCCTTGGCGTTCGACACGCTTTTTGCCGAGGGACAGCGCCGATACATCGAGTGCCTTTCGGCCTATGCCCGCCAGTATATCGAGCAGATGGAAAAGCCCGAGGTTGAATCCATTCAGGGTCTCTCACCGTCCATCTCTATCGATCAGAGGACTATTTCTTCCAATCCGAGGTCCACGGTCGGCACTGTAACGGAGGCCTATGACTATCTGAGGCTTCTTTTTGCCAAGGTGGGCGTTCCCCACTGTTACCGCTGCGGCCGGAAGGTCGAGACACAGACAAAGGCGCAGATCCTCGGCAGGATCGGGCGCGTGAATGCAGGGAAAAAAGTCAAGATTTTTGCATCGGTCGTCAAAGGGCGGAGGGGGGAATATTCGCGTCTCTTTGAGAGGCTCAGGAAAAAAGGATTTATTCGCGTTCGGGTGGACGGCCAATTCAGAGAGCTCGACGAGGACATCGTGCTTGCCAGTACGAAAAAACACGACATCGAAGTTCAGGTCGATGAGGTCCAGCTGGGGGGGGATTCCCCAGAGAGACTCGAGGAATCCGTAGACCTGGCCCTCGATATGGGCAAAGGGAATCTTTTGACCTTGGGAGAGGGAGGCGAAGAGATCTCCTATTCTCTCAGCCTTCTTTGTCCTCATTGCGAGATCAGCCTGCCAGAGCTGGAACCCCGATCTTTTTCATTCAACAGTCCCTATGGGGCCTGTCCGCGATGTTCCGGGCTCGGATTTTTAACGCAGACGGATGAGTGGGGAGATATCGAGTTGTCTGAGGAGATCTGTCCCCTGTGTCAGGGAAGTCGGTTGAGAGAAGAAACACTCTCTGTCAAGCTCGAAGGTTTGAATATTTTTGAGTTGAGTTCCCTGCCGGTTGGCCGTTTGAATGGCGTCCTCAAATCCCTTCCTTTTTCCGCCGCACAGGCAAAAATTTCGGCCGGGATCACAAAGGAGATCGTATCCAGGCTACAAGTGATGGAGGATCTGGGAATGCCCTACCTCCAGCTCGCCAGAACAACCGCCTCTCTTTCTGGAGGAGAGGCACGTCGGGTGCGTCTTGCGGCACAGATAGGAAGTCGGCTGAGGGGTGTTTTGTATGTACTGGATGAGCCGACGATCGGGCTTCATCAACGGGATAACAGCCGGCTTATAACACTCTTGAACGACATCAAAGAGGACGGGAACTCTGTTATCGTCGTCGAGCATGATGAGCAAACCATACGTGCTGCGGATTTTATCCTCGATCTCGGACCGGGTGCAGGTGAGAGGGGGGGAGAAAAAGTGGCAGAAGGGGCCCTCTCCCACGTTCTTCGAACCGGGAAGTCTTTGACCGCTCAATACCTCAAAGGGGAGAGGCAGATAGCGGTTCCCGAGGACCGCAGGGCGCCCAAGGGCTGGCTGACGATATTTGGCGCCAAAGAGCACAATCTGAAGGATATCGATGTTCGTATTCCCTTAGGTGTTATGACCGTATTTACAGGAGTTTCTGGGTCTGGGAAGAGCACATTGCTCTATGACATCCTCTTTAAGCACCTGTCGAACGTCTTCTACAATGCCAAAAAGAAAGAGGGGGCTTTTCGCACCATTGAGGGGATCGATGCGATCAACAAGGTCATCTCCGTAGACCAAAAACCCATAGGGAGAACACCCCGCTCGAATCCAGCAACATACACAGGATTATTCACTCCTCTGCGGCAGCTTTTTGCGATGACCAAGGAGTCTCGGGTTAGAGGATATACGCCCAGTCGTTTCAGCTTCAACGTTCCGGGAGGGCGCTGCGAGGAGTGTCATGGAGCGGGGGCCAAAAAGATCGAGATGCATTTTCTGCCCGATGTATTTGTCACCTGCGACCGTTGTGGAGGAACACGTTATAACAAGGAGACACTTGCCGTTCGCTACCGAACAAAAAACATCGCCGATTACTTGGATATGACTGTGGATGAGGCTTTCGAAAACCTCAAGGCACATCCAGGATTGAAGAGAAAACTCGGGTTGCTGAAAAGAGTGGGGCTGGGTTACTTACGACTGGGCCAACCCGCGCCCACGTTGTCAGGGGGAGAGGCCCAGAGGATCAAGTTGACCAAGGAGCTCGGCCGTAAGGATACAGGAAAGTCATTGTATTTACTGGATGAACCCACCACCGGGCTCCATTTTGATGATGTCCGCAAGCTTTTGGATGTTCTCAGCGAGCTGGTGAGTTTGGGGAATTCTGTGGTTGTCATCGAGCATAACCTTGAAGTTATCAAGTATTCCGATTATATTATTGATTTGGGACCGGGTGGGGGTGAAAAAGGAGGCCAGATCGTGGTTCAAGGCACGCCGGAAGAGATTGTTGGAGAGGATAGTTCTTTTACAGGAAAGTTTTTGAAAAAGGTGCTTAGCGGGGAGGGCTTGGGACAGAATGTTTAATTGTGTGAGATGTCGTTTAAGATTTTTCAGGAGGGCCTATGGCTTTTGAGGATATCCTGGGAAACAGCCGGACCAAACAAATCTTGAAAAAATCTCTCGGGAGGGATAGAATCCCGAATTCTCTGCTGTTCTACGGGCCTGCGGGCGTGGGCAAAAGAGACACCGCTACGGTTCTCGCGAAAGCCATGAACTGTGTGAACAGCAAAGATGACGCTTGTGAAGTCTGCACAGCATGCAAAGCGATCGAAAACAATAATTATCCGGATGTTATGGTCATCTCTCCCGAAAAAAATGTCCTGAAAATAGAACAGATGAGGGAGATGAAACAGACAGCCTACCTCAAGCCGATGGTGGGGCGTAAAAGGGTCTTTATCATCGATCAGGCCGAAAAAATGAACGAGGAGGCCGCTAATTCTGTTCTGAAGATCTTGGAAGAGCCGCCATCGTTCACACATCTTATTCTTATCACTCACAATCCTTACCTAATCCTCCCTACGATAAAGTCCCGATGCCAGGAACTCGGTTTCTCCCAGATCTCAAAACACGACATCCTAAAAGTGTTGGTCGAGAGAGGGCAAGAAGAGAAGAAAGCGCGGATCATCTCTCTCCTTGTAAGAGGAAATCTCAAACAAGCCATAAACCTGGATTGGGAAGATGTGCAGCCCCTGCGCGAGAAAGCCTGGCAACTTTTTAACGGTGTTTGGAGCGGAAAAGGGATCTCCTCCTTCGTCAAGGATTATGCTTTCAGACGAAGAGAAAGCCTCGAGGACGAGTTTTTCCAGGTGCTGGAGATCCTGTCCTCCTTCGGCCGGGACATGCTCTTGATAAAATCTGGAGGAGAAGGAAATCTCCTGCTGAATCCAGATCATGAGAGCAGCCTCCAAGACGTAGCATCACGGATAAGCCTTAGACAAGCCCTTGATTTTTTGGTAAAGATAGATGCAGCGCTCTATGCGCTCGAGAGGAATGTGAACGTAAATTTGCTTGTCAGCTCTACGCTGGCAAGCATGATGGATAAATCTTATGCCTGATGTTATTTGTGTGCTTTCGAAACGATCGGGGAAGGTCTTCCGTGCGTTAAAGGGCGAGCTGGAGCTACAGAGGGGAGACCTGTGTGTCGTGGAGTCCGATCTTGGGGGGGATTTGGCGGAAGTCGTGGACACAGGGAGTCAGATCTGTCATGCCTCCAAGGCCATAAAGGACGCCGTCAAAGTGCTCCGGAAGGCGACCGAAGATGACCGAGGGAAGTTTGAATGGCTGCAAAAAAAGGAGCGGAAGGCATTCCGTTTCTGTCTCAGAAGGATCGAAGACCGGAAGCTGCCCATGAAGTTGGTGGCCGTCAGGTATTTTTTCGATGAGAAGAAAGGGATCTTCTATTACACCGCGGATGGACGGATCGATTTCCGGCAACTGGTGAAAGATCTGGCCAAAGAGTTCAAGATGCGAATCGAGATGCGGCAGATCGGCGTGCGCGATGAAGCCAAAATGACCGGAGGACTGGGAGTCTGCGGGAGGACCTTGTGTTGTGAGACTTTTATGAAAAGCTTCGAGCCGGTTACAATACAAAAAGCGAAAAAACAGCAAATCGCAATCAATCCGACCAAGATCTCAGGATTGTGCGGGAGGTTGATGTGTTGTCTCGCTTTCGAGGATGAGAGCCGAGGCCGAATGTACACAGAGGAAGAGAAGGTCGAAGAATAGGCTTTTCGCTGACGGGATGCGGTTTTTTTGAGGGGGGATTATTTGGTGACCGGAAACTGTACTTTGCTGGAGACGGCAATGAGAGTGCCTTCGGTTGAGAAGGCTTTTACCTGCCAGGCGTATTTTTCTCCGGCGACCATCCGTTCTTTGACTTCTGGCGGAAGAGCGATGTAGTGATCCGAAGTCGTAGCACTCCACAACAACTCATGATTGTAGATCTCGATCTTGTATTCGACATCTTCTCCGAGACTTTCCCACCTGAACTGCGAAGGAATGGCGTTTACAGCGATAACAGGGGATATGAGCTTGATGGAGCCTCCCCTTACCAGGTCGTCATTGATGAAAAATTGAGGAGAAGTTGTCCTGAGTATCGGAAGGACGTTCAGAACAACGACAAGGATAAGAGCGGCTGTGACGGTCGCAAGAACCCATTGTTTCGGAGTGAGAAACGCCCAGACCTGTTCGAGAAGGGGAACTCGATCCACCTGGGTTTCTGTTTCAAGATCTTGGAATATCGTGTGGCCTTTGTATTTGATGGCCGTGAGCAATTCATCCCGCTCCGCCATTTTTTCGAAACAAACGCGGCAGTTGAAGTAATGCGCTTCAAATTGCTGCTTTTTCTCTTCGGTAAGTTTGTCGAGCAAATAATCATCTATCAGGTCTTCGTGTTTGCATTTTCTCATTAGCCCTTGTCTCCTTTGAACTTCATAAATTTAGTCGAATAATGTAAAGAAAGTTGGAAAATGATTCATTTTTTCATCATCTTCCGAAGGAGTTTTTGAGCGTAATTGACTCTTTCACTGACCCGACGGGGAGAAATGCCTAATTTTTGGGCCACCTCCTCCCGAGATAGCTCCTTATAATAGTAAAGATAAAGTATCTTTTTATACTTGGGTTTTAGTCTCTCTATGGCCTCGGCCGTTAGCTCGGCCCGTTCTTTGTTTTCGATATGCTCATAGGGTGACGGGTAGGGATTTGGCTCTGGTGCGTATTTCAGAACCTTGCTCTTCTGCCTGATGAAATCGATGATCCTGCGGCTTGTGATGGTAAAAATGAACGTTCCGATCGAGGAATCGCCCCTAAATTCCCCTTTGTTCAGCTTTTCGAGCACGTTGACCATGATCTCGTTGACAACATCCTCCCAGTCAGGCGTGTGAGAGCCGAGAGATTTTTTCACACGGAAGCTCACGATAGGCCTGTATTTCGTGATGATTTCTTCCAAGTCGAACTGGGGGGGGCTTTTTTCTTTCACGGCACCAATTATATCGGCAGATGTATTTATTGACAAGATCTCCTCATTTCTTGAAACTTTTACAGTTTCGAAAAAAATAATGACAGAATTGACGCATCGACGCAATCACCTTTAGCGATGGATTAGGAGGTGATTTTTCATCCCTTAGAGAGGATTCCCTGCTCTTTTGATAGGGGGAAACGTGCAAACTGTTTTTTGTCGTTCAGAGGGGGATTTCAATTTTTGAAAATCCCCATCGACTAAAAATTTGCATAATCCATGGAGGATTCGCCTTGAAGGAAAAAAAGGAATCGAAGGGATCAAAAATTCTTCGGGTAAGGGATGAGAAAGAATTCTACTCCTTGATCGAAGAGAGATTGGAGAGATTGGGGTTCGAGGTCTTCGAAACATCGCAACGGCTTCGAAGAGATAGCGACTCGGCCAGATTCGTCTAATTCTCCAAAATCTCCAACAATCATTTCCTCTTGCATTTTTCCCTTTTCCATCACACGGTTGAGGTGCGTATGCCTCCCTGAGGTCCTGATGCATGTCGTTTTGAAATATCTAAAAACACACAACGATTTCTGCTTTGCTGTTTTTGGCATGCTACGATCGGGATTCTGATGATTTCGGGGCGGTTATTCGTTGCTTGAGGTTTTGTCGAGATAGCTTTGCGGGTCGACCAGGATCTCTCTCGGTTTGCTCCCTTCTGAAGGCCCGACGATTCCCTCATGCTCCATCTGATCGATGATCCGTGCCGCGCGCGCATATCCCAGCTTGAGTTTTCTCTGGAGGTAGGATGCAGATGCCTGGCCCGTCAGAAGCACGAGCTCTACGGCGTTGTCATAGAGGGAGTCTTTTTCTCCGAATTCCTGCTCTACCTGGCCGGCTGGACTCTTCAATACCTTGACGATCCGTTCGTCGTAAGTGGGTTCACCCTGTTCCTTGACGAATTTGGTGAGGCTCGTCACCTCGGGGAGAGATATAAATGAACAGTGGAGCCGTATAACCCGGGGATAGTTCGGAGGCATGAAGAGCATATCTCCCTGTCCGAGGAGTTTTTCTGCGCCAGGCCCGTCGATAATGATACGCGAGTCCACTTTTGCAGGAACTCTGAAGGCGATCCGGCAGGCGAAATTGTTCTTGATGGTCCCGGTGATGACATCTATGGAAGGTCGCTGTGTTGCCATCACGAGATGGATCCCCACCGCCCGCGCAAGCTGAGCAAGTCGAGCGATACATTTTTCGACCTCTTCGGCTCCTACCATCATCAATTCGGCCAATTCATCGATGATGATGACGATATAGGGCAGGGATTTGAGGTTCTCCCTTTCTTCAGGCGTCAACTTTCCTTTTTGTTCCTTGAGAATCCGTTTCATCTTTTGATTGTACTGTTCGATATTCCTGACTTTTTGGGAGCCGAGAGTGTGGTAGCGCTCTTCCATTTTGATTACAGCATCGATCAGGATCGAGCCGGCCTTCTTAGGATCTTTGACAACCGGGCACAGCAGATGGGGCAGACCATCATAGTGTGTGAACTCCAGCCTTTTGGGGTCCACGAGAATGATCTTCACTTCTTCAGGGGTGGCCTTGTAGAGGATGCTTGCGATGATCGTGTTGAGCGCGACGCTTTTCCCCGTGCCCGTCGCTCCCCCGATGAGCAAGTGAGGCATAACAGCCAGGTCTGTGAGATAAGTCTCCCCATGGATTGTTTTCCCTAGAGCGATCGTGAGTTTCGACGGTGATCTACGGAAGATCTCGGATTCGATGATATCCCTGATTTTTATGATCTCCCGCCTGTTGTTGGGAACCTCAATACCCAGAGATGATTTCCCGGGAATTCTCTGGATCCTCACAGATTCCGCAGCCAGGGCCATGGAGAGCTCTTCGGAACGGCTGGCCACCTGGCTGACTTTAACACCCGGGTGAGGGTAGTATTCGTAAGTGGTGACGATCGGACCTGGGTGGTATTCTTTCACTTCCCCTTCCACCCGGAATTCCAGCAGCTTCTCCTCGATCGCCTGTTTTTTATGGAATAGTTCATCCTTATCCAGTTTTTCCGCTTCCTTGCCGGGCTCGAGGAGGTTGTAAGGAGGGAAATGATAGGCCCCTTTTTTCCCCAGCTCTGGAAAGAGGAGCTTCTCGGTCTTTTTGGGCTTATCCACTTTGAGGGGCACAGCTTTTTTTCCGGCCCCTTTGCGGTCTCTCTTTCTTCGCTCTTTTTCTGGAACAGATTCCTCCGCATCGGCGGCTTTATCCTCTTTGGGTGCGGCGTATTTGTCCGTGACACGTTGGCGCATCTTTTTTCGCCGTTTTTCCTTTTGATAGTGTGTGATCCGTATCCTCATTTCCTTGAACAGAAATCGGAAAGATTGTCCAAAGAAGGCAAGGATCTTTCCGATAGAAAGGTGCGTGGAAAAGACAAGGAGCAGAAGGAACAGACCGATAAGGATTAGAATAGATCCTGTGTGGTTGAAATAGTTGACCAGAAACGATGATACAAGTGTACCGATCACTCCCCCAGCAGGAATTTCGGCCCCCCTCCAATCGAGATCGTTGAAGAGTAAAAACAGAAGACTTGACAGGATGAGCAGGAGAAAAAGAATCCCTATTGATTTGAAAAGGAGGTGTCTTTCTGCAGGAACGCGGAACATCTGTATCCCCAGTAACAACAGAGCCAGGGGAAAGAGAAAGGCCGCAAAACCCGCGAGCTGGATCAGGACCTCGGCAACCGAGGCGCCAACTCTTCCGGCGTAGTTTTGGATCTTCTGGCTAGAGGTGGAGACGGTGGCCCAGGATGGATCCTGCGCATGATAGCTGATCAAACTGATCAAAAAAAAGGCAGCCAGAAAAATGGATAAAATCCCGAGGATCTCGGATGAACTCACACCTTTCTTTTTTTTTGTTCTGCGGAAAGTCGAGGGGGATTTTTTTTTCTTCTTCTTGCTCATCGCGGAAATTATAGCACATTTGAGGAGCGAACTGAATGAAGCACAGTGGAGGAAGCGATCTCGATCCTCCATGGATGACCAATGATTTGGCAGATGTGATCAAGCCACGAAGATGTCCATCGATCCATTTAAAAATTCAGGCTGGTAGGGTGTCGCACTCAAAGAGGGGCTGTGACGAACAAAAACTGATTTATCCCTTACATATCCTCATATTTAGTGCTAGAATGAAACACGATTGACAATTGACTTTGTGGGGAAGACAGGTATAATAACGTGTTTATGCGTTAAAGGAGATATTATGAAGAAATTTCTTTTTCTATTCGGGCTTTTCTTTTGTGTGATTTTGATCCTGTCCGCTGCTCTGGATGAGACAGTTAAAACAACATCGAGGGGAACTGTAACAAGGGTTGCTGAGGAGGGATGGACGGATGCTGTGAACATCTCAACAACCAGCGCTTTCTGTAACTATCCTGCTGTTGCCGCTGATGATGAAGGGAATGTGCATGCCATTTGGGTCCGCTATTGGCAGGGAAATGCACAGGTTTTCTATAATAGAGGAGATAGATCCGGTGAATGGGAGGAACCCACAAACCTTTCGCAAGGCCAAGTTAGGATTGGTGAGGGTCCTTGGGCAGAAATACAGGTCGATGTCAACGGCAATCCCAATGTCATCTATTCAGCGGTCCCGGTGGATAATTATGAAGCTCTTATAAAGCGTTATCGAAACAACCAGTGGGGGCCGCATGAAAATGTCTCTCGGACATATACAGGAGGGACGGCTTATCCCAATCTTTTGATCGACCGGAGGAACAACGACTATTATGTCTTCTGGCAGGATGATCAAAACCGTGAGCATGAAGAACAATCTTACTGGGAAATTATGACGCGGCATCTCAACGGCGGTGAAGGCAATTGGATCGGAGGAGGAGTTCTTCCCGATCCCAACAAGAGAGCTTATTCGAACCAGGCCGATATCGATGGAAATGGTAAAGTCTATCTTGTGTATGCAAACCGTGCCCTGGGAAACTTGACACGGGTCTTCTTTACCGAAAACCCCAATGCTAAGGACTGGAATACATGGACCGATGTCAGAGATCTCTCCGGCATAACAGGGATGAGCTTTGCCTATCCCCAAATATCCGTTGACTTGGAAGGGAATTGTTATGTTGTCTGGATGGACACGAGAGACGGGAACATAGAGGTGTATTTCCGGAAAAGAGTGAACGGCAATTGGTCCAGTTTAGAAAACATTTCGGATTCTCCAGCGGCTTCCGAAGATCCAACCGTTGCCTGCAACAAGGAGACAGGTGAGATCTATGTTACTTGGGAAGAACAGAATAAAATTTTACTCCGCGTTTACTCAAACGGCGAATGGGGAGAGACCATGAATATGACAGATAATAACTCCCAGTCTCTCCGCCCCCATATATACGTAACGCCTGGGGGTTCAGTACACCTGGTCTTTTCAGACGACAGGACGGGCCAGTGGAACATCTACCACCGCTCCAAAATGGGCCGGCCGCCGGAACCCCCACAACCTCCTGTAGAGACTAACGTGCTTACGAGCTTGGATCAATCGACCTCTCCGAACACGAAGATAAACACTGTGAAATGGCAAGAGAATCCCGCAAACGAGGATATCCCCCGCGAGAACTACCTGATTTACCGTAAACAACAAGGCCAGGGTGACAATCAATACACTTTGCTCGCCACCCTTCCCCTCAGTACTTTTATTCATCAGGATGAAGGGCTACCGACATCGACGAAGTATGTCTATGCGGTAACAGTGACGGATTCATTCGAACAGGAGAGCGAGCTTTCTGCATCTGCTGAGGAAAATTTTGTCTTTCCTCCGATAGATCTGACCCTCGAGACAAAGATCAACAGGGTCCTTTTCAGTAAAGAGAAGATCAATTACCTCAACTGGGCGCACAATCCCCTCAATGATCCTGTCGTCTCCCTAACCTACCACATCTACAGAAAGCTGATCGACGAACCAAACTCAGAGTTGGTGGAAATCCACACTACGGACGCGAACACGTTTTTCCACATGGACCGGGGTTTGTCTTTTGCGGAGAAATACGCATATTCCATTACGGTGAAAGATGCCGAGGGGCATGAATCGTCGAAAAAAAGAGGAACTGTAGGCGAAGAGGATGAATAGATTGAGTTCGTCGTCTTGATCCTTAACTCCACGGTTTTATTGCTTGAGAAAAAAATCCTAGCTGTCTTATAATTCAGTCTTTCAGAGGGGAGGGGATCTGTAACTCTCTTTGTGCAGGCCCACCCGACTGCTCTGGCTCCTTCCCGTCATAAAAGTAGTTGAAGCCCGCAAAAACACGAAAATCACCAGGTAGATGGGGGAGAGATACGGATTTTTTTGCCTGCCCTCTTTTTTCTTTGCCTTGGCCGACCCTCCCACTGTAGATTATCATTGTGCGGATCTCTTTTCCCTCTGCATCCTCTAGCGAAACGTAAGGCGCATCTATGAAGCTTTCTCCCCAGCGAAGAGCGTTCCCAAAAACATGGCTGTACAACCTCCACGATTTTGCTCTTCTGTTGAGTGTGATGATCTGAAAGTATTTGTTTCCACCCGTGTTTGGGGAGTTCGTGTAGAGAAATAGAAATTCCAGCTGGTTGTGTTTAAAATCGCTGGTCTTGATGGTTTCCGGAAGGATGTATTCTTTTTTTGGGGAACCTTCGATCTCGAAAGACGATGAGGGGAGATCGAGCGTGTATTCATAACCCACACAGAGCTTTAAATCTCCAGGAACCAGGGAAAATCTTGTGGAATTTGCGAAAGACTCGCTGTTTTTCTGGGCAGTGGTCCCTTCATGAACGACCAGCTTCACGACCTCTTTACCGCTTTCGTCAATGATACGGACGTAAGGATTCACGACTTTTTCAGGCCCTCGGAGAGGAGCTGTAGAGAGGATGCGGCTGTAAATCCTCCATCTGTTCCGTGATGTGCGTGTCAGGAGAATTCTCTGGGAGTATTGTTGAAAGTTGCCGGGAAAATCCGGGTTGGGATTGGGGCTTATTCTGAAGAGTTTGATCGTAGGATTGTGAAGGTCTATGAGCGGCTCATTCCATGCGGGTTCGAATGTTTTAATGAGCGCGGCGCGCTCTTCCAGTGATCGATAAAACTTGGCCTGCCTGGGGAATTCCTCGGGGGCACTGACGAATCTCGAGGACATGATGTCGCTCGTGACCACAAACTCGACATTTCTGTTAGAGAGGTATTCGATAGAGACCTGACCCAAGGTGTGCCGGTAGTGGACGTCATATTTTTCCTCAGAGATTGGAGGACAGTACATTTCCTTGGCCAAAAAAGATCCAGCCGGGATGTTTTTCTCGATCCAGTCTCTGACCACTGTCCTTGTGTCTGTTTGTGTAAGGGCCTTGTCGAACCGGATGACTTTATAGGCCGATGGCAGAATGAAGATCAGGATAATGGACGCTGAAAGCCAGATTTTTCTTCCGGGACGCAGCAGGAAAGAGGACGGGGCCCTTGCCAGTCCGGACTCTATCCTGGTGAGAATCGTATCCAGGAAGACGCTGGCGATGAGAACAAAAAAAGGAGCTACGGGCAGGAGGTAGCGGACAGCCATCGCCTTCCAGCTGCCGATGATGATAAAAAGGACGATCGGGAGAGAAAGGAGGATGATGTCCTTTTTTCGATGCTTGATCAAGCCGAAGACGACCCCTCCTATCACAAGGAATTGGGAGAGAAGCCCGATGTTTTCTCTGAAGCCGTACTTGAGATAGAACAGCCAGGCCGGAAGCGCTGTGGAAGAACCGAAATGGCCTTCCACGTAAAGATGCTGGGACTGCCATGTGAAGCCCTGCCAGAAGGCCGGATAATCGAGAAAACAATAAGGACACCCCAGAAAAAAACCGAGGATGAAGAATATCCCGGAGAAATAAAGGGGAACACTCAGAAAAATATCCTTCACGGGTTGTTTTCTGTCCAATATTCTGAAGACATGGGCCAATAACAGAGGCAGGAAGAGCATCTGCCCCCCGTATTTTGTAGCCATGGCCAAGCCTGCAAAAAGTCCGGCGAGCACGTAAAATTTGCTGTCTCCTTTTTCGTATATGTACACTATGAAAAGAAAGGCGAGCATGAAGAGAAAGATCATTGGGGAATCCGGGACCATGTAGTGGGAGATCTTGTTGTGGACATGGGAAAAAATGAGGAAAAGGGAGGCAATTATTCCTACGCGGC
>JASFPP010000081.1:0-15542 GCA_050115915.1 Candidatus Aminicenantota bacterium | reverse complement strand
TCTCCGGCGTTTCACCTGTGATCTGAAGGTCGGGTGCTGCGCAACCGAATCCAGTGATCTTACTGTTGGTCCCCAACTGGATAAAGACATTTGATGCAGAATCGATCGTTTCGTAAGCGATGGTGTAGGGTTCCTTAAGGCGCATGGAAACGGCCCAGGCTTCGACTGTGGTGATTTTCATGGGGATCCTCTCAAAACCTCTTGTGATAGATTTCATCCAGGCTCATGGTCTGGAGGTCTTGTACGAATTCGACAAGATGTTTGATCATGATGGCCCACATCTTTTCCCCTTTCTCCCGGGTGGCTTTGGTCGGATTTCCCAAAACACCGGTGGTAGAGATTTTTGCAACCCTGGCATACCACTCAACACTTCGTTTGGAACTGAAATTGAGGTACTTACTGGAAAACCGGGGGATGAATTTTTTCGCTCTGTCGAGTTTGACGAGGTGGGGACGATTGGCGAGCGCAGTGCTGGTTTCGACCTCACCAGCATGCACATCGTTGGGCGTTTCGGTCAATTCTGCGATGTCCTTTTCGCTTGTTTCACCCGTCTCGACACAAGAAAAGATATGGGCATCCCGGTTGATCATCTGTGCAGCGAATTGGAGAGCGGGGATATTGCCCCCGTGGCCATTGATGACCACCAGTTTTGTTATTCCATGGCGGGCTGCGCTCATACCGATTTCATAAACTAGTTGGCTCAGCGTCTTCGGGCTTATGCTCATAGTGCCGCTGAAGTCCTCATGATGGTAGGAAACCCCGTAGGGGATGAGAGGCAAGACTAGAGGTTTCGGGGGCGCACAGCCTTCTGCGACCCGGCGGGCAAGATAACCTGCGTCGAAGGCATCGGTGTCAAGAGGCAGATGGGGTCCGTGCTGTTCTATGGAGCCCACCGGCAACAGCGCGATATCCACCTCCTTGAGGCGGGTCTGGGCTTCTGGCCAGGTCATTTCTGCCAGTAAAAAAGAATCCTTTTGTACATTTTCTTTCCAGAAAGAAGTGTCTCCTTTTTCCTCACTATCTTCCGGAGCCTCGAAGGGATAAGGGATCAAGAGCTCTGGAGAATTCAGCAGATCATGATCAATCCAGACGCGCCCCTGTCGTTTGGCGATCCCATCGGCATGTTTCAGGAATATTTTGAGGAGAGGCTTCCGGAGGTCGACGGGAATACCTTGGATGGGGGATTTTTCGTTGTCGATCCGAACTTTCATGACCTCTAAATGGAGTTGTTTCTGCAGCTTCTTTGCAGGTCTCTGCATCATTCCTTTTTCTGAAAGGACGTAGAAAAGATACTCTGCCCCGGCCAGCTCCTGATGAATGCCCTTTTTTTCCAGTGCATCCAAGCAATCTTCGATCTGATCGGGTGTATAACCGCAGTTTGAAGGATCTCCGTCCAATGCTTTCAACATCCCGACGATCCTGCGGCATTTTTCGCACTTCCCGCAGGGAAAG
Source organism: Candidatus Aminicenantota bacterium (assembly GCA_050115915.1). GTDB lineage: Bacteria > Acidobacteriota > Aminicenantia > Aminicenantales > Aminicenantaceae > WTAW01. The sequence goes on along the minus strand of JASFPP010000081.1, from coordinate 14,090 downwards.
ACCCGTTCGCCCTCTATATGTGTGGCGTGGCAGGACATTTGATGGCGCTGGAGAAAGGGATATCTCTGGTAAAGGATCTTTTCGATAAGAATCTCGGATAGAGGCCGGAGGACGGAAAATTGATTGATATTCCAACCTTTTTGGTAGTAATAGCGGGTGAGCGAATTATCGAAATAACGGCTTTGATCGAAAAGCCCGTTGTAGTGTGTGATCCCTTGATGGGATGATCTGTTCGTGGAGTCGTACTCGTCTCCTATAACGATTCGCCCAATATTCCGCTTTTTTAGTAGCGGAAGAGCTCCGAAAATAAAGACGGCAACGGTCCATAGTCGGATCGGGTAATCATCCGAGCGGACGCGGGCAAAATCCAGCCGCACAAAAGGCATGTGCCTCAACATCCAGGAAAAAAGTCGGTCTGAGTTCGTCCAGACTCTCGCTGTTTCCGGGTAGGTAACCTTGAAGTACCTGTATCCGTTGAGTGCAGTGTACCAATGGCGTCCAGATTCATTGATGAAAACAGGATGTGTCTCCTTCCCGATCTCCTTCAAGAGTCCGAAGCTCAGAAGGCTGTCCTTTCCTCCGCTCGATAGAACAGCGTGCTTCGATTTATCTCCTTCCCAGGGAAGAGATTTTGATGCTCCTTGCAGCAGGAAAGGAAACTTCAGGTGTGCCTGTAGATAATTATCCTTCTTTATAAGGGGGATCTTTGAAGCTTCTCCGCGAAGAAAGGGATTTGTGTGGAGGAACTTCATCACGTAGACCTCGCGTGCTGTATTGGCCATCATATCTTCGATAAGGCGTTTGTCTGCTTTATCCAGCCGGTCGTTGAAAACGACCTCCTCACAGAAGAGGCCGTAATTTATAGCCACCTGTAAAGCGATCATGCTTGCTAGGTTGACCGAGGGAGGGTCTTTAGGATCAAACACATCTTCTTCATAGCGGTATATGAGGTTGAATTCAGAATCCTTGTCTCCGGATTTTACGGCATAGCGACATTTCAATCTGTTCGGCGCAACTTCGACGGGACCGACTTCCAATCTTCGGATGACTTTGAGTATGCGAAAAGGATCCTCATCATAAGAACCCGCCGTATGCGCATTTTTTTGGTGAGTTGTTTTGTTCATCTCTTGACTTTGTCTTTGTTTTTTGCGGATTTTGCGCCTTGTATGGATAGAAGGGGATGAATAATTTTATCCGCACCCTCGAGGAGAACATCCACGGTCGGCCTTCCGGTCTGCTGTTCGATCTTGCGACAGATCGAAGGGATCACATCCTTGGATAGGTCCTCATGGTTGATCGTTATGGCGACAACTTTTTTTCCAGAAAGAAGCTCTACGGCCTTTATTTGGATATCCAGCGGCTGGATGGGGTATCCGGGAAATCCATCATAATCTTTGCGTGCCGGCGCATGCTGAAGAATGACCACGTCCGGACGTCCCGCGGCCAATATTTCGAAGCCTCCGGGATAGGCTGGATTCATCAAACTGCCCTGTCCCTCGATCAGTATTAATTCTGGACGGCGATTATTCCAGGCGGACCACACGGCATGTTCGATTTCCCCCGAGACAAAATCATTGATCAGCGAGTCCATGATGATGCCGTAATTCACCCCCTGCATCCATGCCGTCTGACCTGTTCCTATGAGCTCTGTCGGGTATCCTGCCCCATTCAGGGCTTCGGTCAGAATCCAGGCTGTCGTGCGTTTACCCACCGCAGAATCCGTCCCGAGGACTGCCACTTTTAAACAATCCACCTGTTCAATCTTCCCGCTGAAAAAATGTAAAGCGCTCATCGGCGGCGGTTTTCTAACATCCCGGATCACAACGCTGTATTCCTGCGAAAGCCGGATCATTTCCTCATCTTCCGAAAGAAAGTCATGGAGGCCTGAATCGATGTTCAATCCCGATCGGATGGCTTCAACGACCGAAGAACGGTGTTCAGGGCTCAATCGGCCCCCATCCGGAGCCAGTCCGACCACGAAATGAGTAGGATTGGGTCCGGTTTTTTGTGAGTTTTCCATTGCCGTTGAGAGGTCTGAGAATATGGAGATCCCGTTGGGTCGGCCATCCAGAATCTCGCCGGAATCTTTGTTTGCATGTTTTGAGTCAATGACTGAAAGAACCCGATAGCGATTCGTCCGGCGCACAAGACCGTGCGCAGTCTTTCCATTCGGGGTTCCGAACGCGCCCTCACAGAATACGATGGCATTTCCTTCCGGAAATCCTGTCATCACTTCCGTCCTGTTAAAATGACCACATACCGGTCATTTGCTAAGTTCTCCTTTGTGTGCAGGTCAAGGAGAGCGATTAGCCCTGCTGTGGAGGCGGGGAGAACATTCAAACCCTCCCTTTCACGGATAAGACGCGAAAAATTCATCATGTTTTTATCGCTGGCATAAGCGGCCCATCCCCGCGAGAGACGGATGCTCTCGAGCGCATGATCTCCATCTAGAGATTGCCAGTTAATCAACGGTTCGTTGACTGATGTTTCCCGTATCTGTTCGGGTTTGAGGTCCGCACATGCGGGGATCTTTTTTAGAAAGGCTGAAATGATAGGATTTTTCCCGAACGATGATCCGGCGATCATACGGGGGATTTTGGATGTTTTTCCGCGGCGGTAGAGGCTGACGAAACCCTTGTAGATTCCGGCAAGAGTTGTTCCATTCGAGACAGGAACCGCTAAGAAGCTTGGAGAGTCTCTAAGCTCATCGTAGATTTCGTACGCGATTTCTCCATAAGCCCGCATTTGCAAGACTGTGTTGGCTCCCCCAGGATTTGCATCGTAAAGTTCGTTAGCTTCGGCATATTCCCGCGAGACCATGACTGATTTTTCATAATCTCCCTCGATTCGAATGATCTCCGCTCCGTAATCCTTCATTTCTTGCGCCCTTTTCGTGTGATAGGTCTCAGGGATATGGATGATACAGCGAATTCCCGCAAGGCATGAGGCAAAGGCCATAGCCACTCCGTAGTTGCCGCAGGTCGCCAGTGTGATGGCATCGAAGCCGCGCCTGACAGCATCTCGGACTTGAGTGAATGCAATTCGATCTTTTTGTGTGCCTGTGGGATTGCCCCCTTCGAATTTGAGATAGACCTGTCGGAATCCCACTTCGCGCTCGAGGTTTCGAGCACGGGCCAAGGATGTATCTCCCACCTCGGATTCAAAAATGTCTTCATAGGCCTCCAGGCGTGTTTCTATTGGCTGTGATTTATCAGCGGCGATATTTTTCTGCGATTCAAGCTCTGGTTCAAAGGGTGTGATCTGTGAACTTGCGTCATCGAGTAGGAAAAAACTCAGCATGTCTTCCTCAATATTCCGACTAATTTTGGAAACGATCTTCACCTGATCCTGAGTAAGATTTTCAGGACCTGAATTTCTATCTGTTTCTGTTGATTTAGAGTTTTTCATTGGATGTTATCCCGCCTGATTGCACTTATAGCATAGGTGTGTATAACAGTCAATCCAGGTGAGATCTAATTTTTTTTGCGAATTTATTCATAGATCCCTGCCTGCAGAATTGCCGAGTGTTGTGTTGACCTTCAAATTATCTCTATGATATAAATTTGTGAAATGTTATCTGTTAAACGTCCGGATCGAGAATCCGTAAAAGTGTTTTGATCACCAATTATTCAGTTCAAATGTTGATTCTTTTGCCTGTGACATAAAAGAAAACGAGGAGGGACTGGTTCATGAAAAGATTTGACCTGAGGAAAATACGTGTCTTATTCGGGTGCTTGATTGTTATAGCTTTCGCCTTGCGAGCTGTTTCGGTTGAACCCGCGGATAACGAGCTCATCGAGTTCGACGGATGTACGAGCATTCTGGTGGGGAAATTAGCTTCGGTCGATGGGTCGACCATGACGTCGCATTCCTGTGACTCGGGGACAGACCGCACGTGGATCAATATCGTTCCCTGGAAAAAACACAAACCCGGTGATATGTGCACAATCTATTACAGGTCCAAGCGGACCAAAGGCCCGGATCATCCGGACAGACTCCCGAAAGGGAAGATCCCTCAGGTTGCTGAGACCTATGCGTACATCAATACGGCATATGCCGTTATGAACGAGCATCAGCTTGCGATCGGAGAGACCACCTTCGGCGGAAGGCGTGAACTCGTGAGCAAAGAGGGAATTCTGGATGCTCCGGAGCTTTACCGTCTTTGTCTGGAACGAGCCAAGACTGCCAGAGAGGCCATAAAGGTCGTTGATGAATTGACTAAAGAATTCGGTTATATCGATGTGGGAGAGTGTTTTACCTTTGCCGATCCGAAAGAAGTCTGGTTCTTTGAGATCCTGGGCCCTGGGAAAGGGAAAAAAGGCGCTGTCTGGGCAGCGGTGAGAATCCCGGATGATGAGATCGCTGTATCAGCGAATGGCTGCCGGATCAGACAGATCGACCTGAAAGATAAAGATAATGTCATGGCGTCGGATAACGTTTACTCTTTAGCCGAAGAAATGGGATGGTGGGATCCCAAGAGTGGAAAGCCATTCGAGTTCTGCTATGCGTATGCGCCCGCAACCCGTACGAGGATGGGCACGCGCCTGAGAGAGTGGCGGGCTTTGAGCTGGTTGGCGCCTTCACTCAAGCTTAATCCCTATTCAGAGAATTTTCCTCTTTCTGTCAAACCGGACAAAAAGGTATCGGTTCCGGACATACTCGAGATCTTCAGGGATGCCTATGATGACACCAATTTTGATATCACGAGGCAAATGATGACATCTAATAGGAATGGTGAATTTGTCAAGAGCCCGGTGGCCACGCCCTTCATGAACGGAGATCTGCGAAAACTCTTGAATATCGAGCGTCACAGGACGATCTGTGTGCCCTATGCCACATACCTCCAGATAACGCAATCCAGGGAGTTTCTTCCGGATCCGATCGGTGGAGTCGTCTGGCTGGGGTATGACAATCCTGCCACGACGCCGCATACGCCGTTTTATTGCGGAATTGCGAAGATGCCCGATTCTTATATGGTCGATGGCCGATGGGGGTACCGGACAGACTGTGCTTGGTGGGCTTTCCGGAGAGTGAGCAAATTAGCCCTGTTTCGCTGGCAGGACATGACCCAAGATATCGAACAGGTCTGGAAGGCAATCGAGGACAAAGCTTTTGCAGAACAAGAGCAGATCGAAGAAGAAGCCCTTAGTCTCTACAAGGAAGATCCCCAAAAAGCCAAAGATTTCCTCACTAAGTATTGCATCGACATTGCCAACAACGCTGTCGATGCCTATTGGACCCTTGGCGATAACCTCTGGTCCAAATACGCCCGCTATTTTTAAGTCAATATAGCAATTGACTCCTATATCAGAAAGTAATATTTTATACACACATTGAGCCAGTGAGGGGATACGCACATTATGAAATGTCCCAAGTGTGACTTTCAGAATCCTGACAATACAAAATACTGTGGAAACTGCGCCACTCCACTCCCGCTTCCTGAGGAAACCCTGGATGCTCAAACCGAGACTCTTTCAGTCCCGATTTTAGAGATGACTACGGGAAGCGTATTAGCGGAGAGGTATGAAATCATCGAGGAGCTGGGAAAGGGGGGAATGGGGAAGGTCTACAAAGCTCTGGATAGAGAAATAAATGAGAAGATTGCCGTTAAGATTATTAGACCCGAAATTGCTACTAACAAGAAAATCATTCAGCGTTTTCAGAATGAGTTAAAAATGGCGCGGACGATATCCCACAGAAATGTTTGCCGGATGCACGACTTGGGAAAAGATAGGGATACACGCTTCATCACGATGGAATATGTTACCGGAGAAGATTTGAAAAAGTCCCTAAGACGAATGGGGCCGCTGACTATAAGGAAGGCAATTTCTTTGGGAAGACAGATATGCCAGGGGCTATCCGAGGCACATCGGTTAGGTGTCATCCATAGAGATCTCAAGCCTCACAATATCATGATCGATCGAGAGGGAAGCGTAAAGATAATGGATTTTGGCATCGCTCTTTCGGGCGAGGTAGATGGAATTACAGATTCGAACATTATTGTGGGAACGCCCCAATATTTATCCCCTGAACAAGTGGAAGGGAAAAAGGTCGATCAACGCTCCGATATCTACTCCTTAGGCGTGATCCTTTTCGAAACGGTGACAGGAAAAGTCCCGTTCGATGGAGACACCACTCTCAGCATAGCTGTCAAACACAAAACTGAAATACCTCGCGATCCAAAAGAGCTCAACGCCCAAATTCCCGAAGAATTTAGCCGTTTGATTTTGAAGTGCATGGAAAAAGATCCAGAGAAAAGATATCAGACTGTGAATGAGTTGATTTTGGAGTTGGACATAATTGAAGAGCAATTTCCAACAACTCGACAAATAATTCAGGAAGAGAAGTCGTCAATCATCAGAAACATAGGCAACAAAATCAAGCCAAGAAGAAAATCAGTTTTTATAGGTGTAATTTTTATTGTGGCCATAATTGCCGTAATTTTTTTCTGGAGTTTACTTTCAAGAGAACAGCCCCTTTCCTCTGAACCCGGGAGGCTTTCGATCGCCATCCTTTATTTTGAGAACGACACCGGAGAGGTGGAGTTGGATCATTGGAAAAAAGCGCTATCCACCTTATTGATCGATTACATCTCTCAATTTAAACAGATAGAGGTCAGGAGTGGGGATGCGATTTTTTATATCTTGAGTAAATTAGATCTGATAGATGCGGATGTCTATTCCTCTCAAGATCTTAAGGAAATCGCTACTTTTGGAAGAGTCTCACACCTGTTGGTCGGTTCCTATGCCAAAGCTGGAGATCATTTTAGGATTATCGGGCAACTTTACGACGGAGAAACAGGAGAGCTCATTGCCAGAGAACGAGTTGATGGAGAGGGTGAAAAATCCATGTTTTCGATGGCAAATGAAATGTCAAGAAAGATCATACCCTATGTTGGCTCCTCTTTAGCAGATCGGGGGGATGTTAAGGATTCAACCATAATTGGAATGACTGACGAAAATCCTCAGGCCTATCGATATTATCAATTAGGAAGGTACTATCAAAGGAAATATATGGCGGGAAAGAATGAGGAAGATTTTGCCGCTTCTGTAGACATGTATGAGAAGGCCCTTGAGATCATTCCTGATTATGCGTTGGCTTATTGGGGGTTAGGCGATGCCTATGAAAACCATTTCAATACTACTAAGGAGTCTGAGTATTTTGATTTGATGCTACTGAACTACAAAAAGGCCTATGAGATCGATCCTAATCTGGCTGGAGCAAATGCCGGTTTGGGCTGGTATTACTTTTATAATGGGAATAATGAGGAAGCTTACAAATTTTATAAACGGTCATTAGAAATAGAGCCCAACAGTGCAGAAGTAAATTTTAATGTGGGCTCTTTTTATTTAAGCATTGGAATGCTTAATCATGCCATTAAGTTCTATTCGAGAGCGATAGATCTGGACTACTTTCAGATCAGAGCACACATACTTCGTATCAGATCTTTATACCGCCTTGGAAGATATGAGGAGGGTATCGAGTTTTTGGATGAATTACTAAAAATCGAACCCTATGATCTGAGTTATAAACTCCTCCGTGCTAGATTTTTAATCATGCAAGGAGAATATGCTCGAGCTGAAAAAGAGCTGAATGGAGTTGAGGAGATTGATCCAGATAATATAGACAGTCAGTTTACCTCTGCATTAATGTTCGCGAAGATGGGGGATAAAGACGAGGCGCTCAGAAGAATAAACAATATGCCCATTTATTTTGGGTCCTATTTGATTTCGACGATTTATTCTCTATTAGGGATGACAGAGGAAGCTATTGAAATTATTGAGATGGGAATAGAGAATGGATTTCAAGAAATAAAAATCTATCTATACTCGTATCCCATCCTGATGAATTCTTGTTATTCTAATCTGCTTGATAATGTGCGTTTCATGAAGATAGTTGAAGAGGAACGAATGAAATATGAAGAGAAATTGTTGAAATACGAGGATATTTTGTAGTTCCTCTTTTATGAAACGTTTACCATAAGATTGACTTATAGAGGGCCATTTGATAAGGTTGTTTTTATATTAATAGGCATCAGGGGTCTCATTGAAGAACCCATTTAAATAAGGATTTATAAGTGAATCTCAATTTCATTCGAAGCTGAGAATTCAGCTTTTATATAGATGATAAAGTTTTTTTTTAAAGGAGGGATCATGAAATTCAAGGGCTTTTCTTTATTGGTAGTGTTAGTTTTGTTTCTGACGCTTCTTGTCTGTGATAATGGGAACAGTTATGAAGAAGTTGAGCCAACCCCAGAATTTGAGGCTATGATTCGTTATACAGAAAATTCGGCATTTTTTAGGGATAACCGCGAGGCCCTGGGAAACCTAGAGAATCAAATCGGAAATGACCAAGAAGTTCTAAAAAAGTTTTTCCTTGAAAATAAATTTGTAGAAATGGCTCAATTGATGGGGCACCAAACTTATATTGTAAGAGCTGATTACGTCATGCTTACTGGTCAATGGCAAATTGCCGAATATTTCTCTCAGGAAAAAAAGAAAAAGGAAGAGCTAATTGAGGATCCTGCAAATCAACATGTAGAGCTTGTGTTTACTACTGAAGAAATCAATATAACCGCTAAAGAAATAAGGTCAGGAATGGAAGAAAGTGAATACGACGCGTTTGCGTTAGAGCTTTTTAATTTTACAATAGAAATTGTTGAAAATGGTAAAACCATAAAAAATACTCCAGGGTCAGGTGGAACAGGACGTTGTCATCAGAATGATTGCACATGGGGGAGATGCAGATAGTTGTGATTTGATAGAACAACAACAAAAAAAACTCATAAGGTTTTCCAATCTTTGTCCTGGAGCGTGTATTCGAATTATAAAAAAACCTAACGACCCCCCTAGATAGCAATTGTGATCTAAAAGCAGACTCCCTCTATTTGACGTTCTCTGGCTTTAATATTATCTTATATTCAGTATAAGTCATCGAGGGGATGATTCTGCTATGAAATGTCCCAAGTGCCGATTCGAGAATCCTGAAAACACCAGGTTCTGTGGGAATTGTGCAGCCCCTCTTTCTATCCCTGATGAAACTTTAGACGCGCCCACGGAAACCTTGGTCACACCAGTTCCTGATATTACGCGGGGAAGTATACTCAGCGAGAGGTATGAGATCATCGAGGAGATCGGAAAAGGGGGGATGGGAAAGGTCTATAAAGCTTTTGATAAAGATATCAATGAGAATATTGCACTAAAGATCATCAGACCCGAGATCGCTGCGAATACACAGATCATCACTCGGTTTCAGAACGAGCTGAAAATGGCGCGCAAGATCGCCCACAGGAATGTCTGTAAAATGTACGACCTGGGGAAAGATGGGGATACCAAATACATTTCAATGGAATATGTCCAAGGAGAGGATTTAAAGACTACCATAAAGAGAATGGGACCACTGACTGTAGGAAAAGCGATACATGTAGCCAGACAGGTGTGTGAAGGATTGGCTGAGGCTCACCGAATCGGAGTTATCCACCGGGATTTAAAACCTAGAAATATCATGATCGACCGTGATGGAAATGCACGAATCATGGATTTTGGGATCGCGGCCTCACATGAAGTGAAAGAAATTTCAGATTCTCGAATCATGCTGGGGACGCCACATTACATGTCGCCTGAACAGGTGTCCGGGAAACCAACCGATCGGCGCTCGGACATCTATTCTTTGGGGATCATTATGTTCGAAATGGTGACTGGCCAAGTCCCTTTCGACGGAGACACGACCATCAGTATTGCACTCAAGCATAAGAGTGAACAGCCTCCTAATCCAGTAGAGATAAATTACCGCATTCCAGACGAGTTCAGCCAACTCATCCTGAAATGCCTGAAGAAGGATAAAGAGAACAGATACCAGAGTGCCGAGGAATTGCTTTTCGATCTAAGGAAGATCGAAGACGAGATCCCAACTACAGAAAGAATTTTGATCAGAGAAAGGACAAGAACAAGAAGGTTAAGATCCAGGGTGAGACCTTTAGGAATTGCAGGGATAGCCCTAGGCGTGGTTTTTATAATTATCGCGGGTTATCTGATATTGAATGAAAAACGAAAAGAAGAGATCACACCGACCGCTTCTAAGAAAGCAGTAAGCTGGAGCAATTCAATCGCTATTCTTCCATTCAAAGATCTGAGTCCAGAAGGAGATCAGGAGTACCTCTGTGAGTCTATGATGGCGAGCTTGATCACGAAATTGCGATCTTTGAGTCCGGATTTAAAAGTTATTTCACAACGAACTGTATTGAAGTACAAAAATATGAGTGTTGATATTACACATATTGGAAAGGAATTGGATGTCAAGACAATTCTAGATGGCAGCATCCAAATTATAGGGAACAGGATCCTCGTGAATGCTTGGTTGACAAATGTCCATGATAACTCAGTGATCTGGCCTTTTGAGCATGAGGGTAAATTCGAAAGTGTGTTAGATGTCCAGGATGAGATCACATTGAACTTGGCCAGAGAGCTTAACGTACACTTCCAGGATAAAAATGTAGAAATGCTTAAGCAGCAAGAACCACAAAATATTGATGCATATGTTTTCTATTCTAGAGGAACTCATTTTGAAAGGCTTTACCGAGATGAGGAGCAGGAGGAGGATTTTGAGACAGCAGAAAGGATGTATAGCCGAGCCATTGAAATCGATCCGCTGTATGCATTAGCGTATATTGGGATGGGGAACCTTTTTGAGTATCATTTTGTGCTCTATGATAGAGAACAGGACATGGAGATCATGCTACAGAATTACCAGAAAGCTTATGAGCTGGCTCCTGATATGGCTGAGAGTAATGTCGGTTTGGGATGGTATCATTTTTACCACCAAGACAATGACAGCGCTTACAAGTACTATAAAAGAGCATTTGAACTCAATCCGAACGATCCTGATGTGAATTACAATATCGGGGGATTTTTCCGGAGTATTGGCCTATTCAAAAAGGCGATAAAGTATTACTCAAGGGCGATCGACCTAAACCCCTTGGATCCCATATACCGTAGTCTTCGGGCTACATGCTATATAAATATTGGCGAGGTGGATAATGCGATCGCAGATAATCAAGAAATCAGGAGAATGTATCCTGAGGATCTAGATGTGATTCTCAGGCATGCGAGATTTCTTCTTTGGGACAGAAGGTTGGATGAGGCTGACAAATTGATCAATGATGTGGAAATCATCGACCCTGATTTAAAAGATATTCCATACACACGGGCATTGGTCTGTGCACGCAGAGGAAATAAGGAACGCGCCCTTGAATTGATCGAAGGAATAGAAAGGTACTATTACTACCACTCTCTTTTTTCGCATATCTATGCTGTTTCTGGCATGGAAGAAGAGGCCATAGATGTTATACAAGACGGCATAGACAAGGGATACGAAAAGATCAAAACGTACATTTATACTTATCTAGAATTGATCAATAATCCTTATTTTGATGGATTGCGTGGAAATCCGCGTTTTCAAGAAATTATAAGAAGTCAGAAAGAAAAATATAACGAGATGTTGTCGAAATATAGTGAACTTTAAGCTTTCCGGTTGAGGCCCTGTTTTACAATCTAGAGATTTTTGTCCGAAGCATTAAGTATCATTCATTGGGGACTTCAACCACTGGAATTTTTCCCTTGAAGACTTTGTAGAGATAGATTGTGTACCCGATCACTATAGGCATTCCTATGAGTGCGATGATAAGCATCACTTTAAGCGTCAGTTCGGATGAGGAAGCATTGGAAATCGTCAGGCTGAGTTCTGGATAATTACTCGCTTTAACTAGATTTGGGAAATGAATGGCCCCGGTGATGCCCCATAAGCCAAGAAAAGCCAGGGACGACATCCCAAAAGCTCTTGTGTCATTCGCTTTTTTAAGGGAAATATGAAGGATAACAAGAGCAAAGAGAACCACTGCAGTAAAAACCCATGCCAGCGGTTTTTTTAGAGAGTCTCTGAGGTAGACGATCGTAAGAACAAAGGTCAGGATAAGAAGAGCTTCGTATCGGGGCAAGATTTTTTTTGCTAAATTTCGTGCCCTTTCCTGGACTTCTCCGCCTACTTTCATCGCCGCATACGTACTGCCCTGAAGAAGAAAGGCCGCAAGCCCAAGCAATCCAACCGCCAGAGGGAAGGGGCGAAGAAGCGTGAAAAACGTTCCTGTGTAGTTCATTGTGTTATCCAGAGGAACGCCTAAAACAACATTTCCCAGCGCCACGCCAAAAAGTAAGGATGGGAGAAAACTTCCCACTGTAAAGGCTCCTTCCCAGAATCCTTTTCGCTTGGTGTCGTGGGCGCGGAATTCTAGCGAAACCGCACGAAAGATCAGCGAAAAGAGCACGACCATAAGCGCCAGATAGAATCCGCTGAAAACCGTGGCATAGGCATGGGGAAAAGCGGCAAAAAGAGCGCCGCCTCCTGTTAGCAGCCAGACTTCATTTCCGTCCCAGAAGGGGCCTATGGATTTGATCAGAGCCTCTTTCTCGTCCTCCTTTTTTCCAAGGAATTTAAAAAGGGCCCCAATTCCCAGGTCAAATCCGTCGAGGATGGCGTATCCTGCAAGCAGAACGCCGATCAATATGTACCATACATTGCGCAGTGTATCCCAAGTTTCCATGATCGTTCTCCTTTAGTACCCTTCCGATACGGATTCCTCAGGACCCTTTTTGATGAGCCTGAGGATGATAGGAATTCCCACAGCTGCGATAAGGGCATAGACGACGATAAAAAGAATAAGCGAGAATAAAATATTACCTGCGGGCACGGTTATTGAAACGGCATCCGCAGTTTTGAGGACCTTGTATACAGCCCAGGGTTGCCGGCCGACTTCTGCCGCCACCCAGCCGGACTCATTAGCAACATAGGGAAAAGGGATGAGAAAAAGTAAGAGTTTGAGATACCATCGCGTTTCATAAAGTTTTTTGCGGACGAAAAGCCAGATCCCGATAAGAGATGTCGCTATAAACACGACACCCAAGAGGATCATGATGTGATAGGACATAAAGGGGATGAAAACTTTTGGCCGTTCATCTTTGGGAAATTCATTGAGGCCGAGGACCTTGGCATTTGGATCGAAATATATAAGAGTGCTGAGTAATTTAGGGATTCCGAGATACACATGGTTTTTTTGGTGGGTCTCATCCGGGATGGCGAAAATCGCCATCGGCGCTCCCTCCTGCGTTTCCCAGAGGGCTTCGAAGGCCGCCATTTTTTCAGGTTGTGTCTCTGCGACCTGGATGGAATGGGCATGACCCAGGCCCAACTGAAGGATGGAAACGATGATAAATACGGTCATAGAGATACGCAAAAGCGGTTTAGCGAATTCGAGATGCCGTTTCTTCAACAGATACCAGGCAGCGATGCCAGCCGCAACAAGGGAACCTGTGATCCATCCTCCAGCAACTGTGTGGAGGTAGCGCTCGACCGTAGAAGGATTCAGAGCCGCCTCGAAGAAATTCGTGAGCACGGCGCGTCCACCCTCGATCTTATAACCTGCGGGCGTCTGCATCCATGAGTTGGCGATAATGATCCATACCCCTGAGAGATGGGAACCGAAAAAGACAAAAAAGGCCGACCACCAGTAGGCTTTTTTAGAGATGCGTGATCGGCCGAAGACGAGTATTCCCAGGAAAACAGACTCGAGGAAAAAGGCAAACACACCTTCTGCGGCCAGCGGCGCACCGAAGATATCTCCAACCATCCTCGAATATTCGGCCCAGTTGTTTCCGAAGGCGAATTCGAGGACAATTCCTGTGGCCACGCCCATCACAAAAACGACGGCGAGGATCTTGATGAGGAAGCTCGATATCCGCTTGTAGAGCTCTTCGCCTGTTTTGAGATAGAGGGATTCGATGATCAGAATGATAAATGTGAGCCCAAAGGTGGTCGGCGGGAACAAAAAATGGAATCCCGCTGTAAAGCCGAACTGAATTTTTGCTAAAAGTACGGCATCCACGACTTTTCTCCTTTTTGTGTATTTTTATTTTATGTGGGGATTGTTTCACTCATTGATTCAAGCGACATCATATATCTTTGGTCAGGTCATAATATATATTTCTCCATGGAATGTCCATATTTTTTGTGTTGACTGGGGAGGGTGTAATTAATAAAGT
>JASFPP010000080.1:0-15786 GCA_050115915.1 Candidatus Aminicenantota bacterium | reverse complement strand
AGCCAAGCTTGTCAGCCTTAAATTTAGTCTACTGAAACGCACCTTGTTTGATATTTTCCTCTTTTTCGCTCCTTTTCCCCTGACGATGCATTCTAATTAAGAGTGTTAGCGCCACAGAAAGAAATGACACCCGGGCAACTACCACGTAATCCGGAATCCTTCGAATTCCCCTTTAAAATTTTCCCAATTAGTTTCAACCTTTGTGACATCTGCCATGGGAGGCCCCTGTCTCAGTTTGGCGATCAATTCTTCTATGTTCTCCCCTTCTCCCTCTACGACAGCCTCCACTCGCCCATCATACAAATTCCTCACCCATCCTGATAATCCAAGGGTAGACGCCCATCTCTGGGTGTGGTCTCGAAAGAACACACCTTGAACTCGTCCGGATACAAAAATGTGTGCTCTTTTTTCCATAGACGATTTTTGAATATAGTAACATATCTTTTTTTATACGTAAAATTGCCGTTTTTCAGGATGAGCATACTTATTTCCGCGAGGACATGAACGCAGAAGATGCTATGGAGTGCTCCGATTGTGGAGAGGAGGAAACCGGATGGAAGGCTCCGTGCAAGTTGGGATATCTCCCAAGGAAAGATAGGAAGGAATCTCCCATGTCCGAGCGAAGCTTCCTCGCCGGGGGAACTGAACGGATTTTCGTTTTTGAACCACCGATGGAGAAACTGACTGTTATTCCGCCTTGCGGAAAAAGAGTGGAGTGCTTAGAATAGTAGTCAGGTTTGTGTGATTGGGATTGGCCCTCACGTTCAAGAGATCTTAGACAATGAAAAAAGTTCTTTTATCGATTGCAGGTTACGATCCGACCTCTGGAGCAGGAGTTCTGCTCGACATAAGGAGGTTTATACAAATGGGCTTTCATGGGATCGGCATCGTAACAGCGCTCACTGCTCAGAATACCGCGCGCATGAAGGACACATTCTGTCCTCCTCCGGATTTTCTAGAGGAACAGTATCACGAGCTCAAGGCTGATCTGGAGATCTCGGGTATAAAGGTCGGAATGGTGGGAAGCCGAGAGAATATTCCGGTGATCGCTCAAATCTTATCGGAGAATCCTGAGATACCTGTAGTCGTCGATCCCATCATAAGATCCAGTTCCGGTTACCAGCTCCTCGATAAAAAGGATATTCCCTTTTATGCTGAGACGTTCGGCCCGAAAGCCAATCTCTTGACACCCAACATCCATGAGGCAAAATTATTATCAAAAATGGCCATCGAAGATATTGTCGGTATGAAAAAGGCTGCGGAGAGGATTTTCCAAATGACTGCTGCCCCCTGCCTTATCAAAGGAGGGCATCTTAAAGATCGACCCTCTGATGTGCTCTTCGATGGGGAAAATTTCACCCGGTTTTCAAACGAAAGAATCGACAAATCCGTCCATGGAACAGGGTGCTTTCTCTCATCGAGCCTTTTGGGTTATCTTGTGTTCGACCATCCCCTTCACAAAGCCTGTGAACTGGCGATAAAGGACACGACCGACGCCATAAAGAAAGCCCAATCCATAGGACAGGGACAACACATTATTCAGATCAATTCTTAAGATCCAAGGTTTTTTTCCCTGCTTCTTGAACCCAAATGAGAAGTTTCTGCAAGAGGACCGGTCCGATGATTTGATTGATCGCAATGATGGCAATAACAAGGGATAAAAAGACTCCTTGAAAATGAGGAAAATTCTCTTCCACGAGGATGGCAAGTCCTAGGGCAACCCCAGCCTGAGAAATAAATCCAGCCCAGCTCCATTTTCGCACTCCACTCTCCTCTTTGACGATAGTGGCTCCGCTGTATGTTCCTAAAAACTTAAGCAGACCTCTCCAAAAAACTAAAATGAGAGCCAAAAGCCAGCTACTCCGCAGGGCATCCATATTGAGTGATGCCCCCGATATGGCAAAAAACACAACATAGACGGGAAGAGATGTTTTTTCGATGGCCTGAATGAATCGATCTCCATGCGGCGAGAAGTTTTCGACGAGAAAACCCGCTACAAGACAGATAAGAAGCGGATGATAGCCGTAGTTATGGGAGATCTGGTATGTGAAGAAGGCAACACTCAGAATGAATATCGTCATCTCTCTCTGAATATATTTAAGATAGAGAATGATGCCGCCTCCTACAACTATGCCGAGCACGGCTGAACCTCCGACCTCTTTAAAAATTTGAGAGAAAATCCCTATATCAAAATCCTGATCGCTGGAAAAAACGGGTTTTGATAAAGATAAAAAGAGGGCAAAAATCAGGATTACGATAAAGTCTTTAACAACCGCAACACTGAGTACTAAATCCGTATATTTTCCTTTAGATTGGGTTTCCGTGATGATAGCAATCGTCGAGGCCGGAGATGTGGCTGTTGCGAGTGTTCCTATTAAAAGGGATACAGCCACAGTTTGAATCATGGTCAGATTCGCAAAGAACGGAAAAAGCTGGCGTCCTACAAGGCCAAAAAGGAGGAAGCCCAGAATGATTGTCCCTGTCTGAAAAATGACAAGTGAAGTAATGGATTTGAGCTGGCCCTTTAAGCGTTTGATCTGCATTTCTCCGCCTGCCGTTAGAGCGATCAAACTCAAAGCCAATCCATCCAGGAGCTGCAAATCCCTCACCTGATTTGTATTGAGGAATCTCAAAATGTAAGGGCCACACAGAATACCGGCGAGAATGAATCCAGTGATTTGAGGGAGTTTCAAGCGGTTGATCTGTTTCCCGAAAAGAAAGGCAAAAATCAATATAAAACCGAGTGCTATGGATGTGCCCTTTTGTGGATCGGCGAATGGCATAAAAATAGTAGTCTTCAAAAAAAACATTAAAAAAAGAATCACCACTAGCGCGATCATGACTCTTCCTTAGATTCAAGCCTTAAGAGGGAACGCTTCAGGATCCACGGGCTTAAAAAATCGCTGACAATGATAGAGATCAAAGCCACGGATAAAAACACCTCTGTCAATTCCATGGGATAGGCTAATTTCAAGCTTACGGCAAAGGCGACCCCAAGTCCTCCGAAAGAGAGAAAAGAGAATCCGAAAAGACACGGCAGCGGGAGAGGAAATTTGAGCAGAAATCTCAAGGGCCTCATAGGTAACACATAACCAAGGATTCGAGAACAGAAAAATGCAAAAACCAAAAGTGCGATGTTGATGTCGAATCTAAATTCCCAAAGTGCTCCGATAAGAATGAGGAAAACGATATAGAGCGGTTTTTCCACGGATAAAAGCAGCGGATAGAGTCTCTCCTGAATCTTCGTGAGGTTTGAATAGGCGATACCCATCACCATAGACACATAGAGGGGAGACATGTTGAAGTAAAAAGCCGCTCCTGAGATAAAAAATATAAATCCTAGAAGATAGACAAGAATGTCCTGCTCCGATGTTCTTTTTTTCGTTAAGCGATGGAAGAGAAATCCGAGGACGATGGGAACTATCGTGGAGATCAAAAAGAGGATAGATCCCTTTAAAATGATTCGGAATTCGAAAAAAGGATAATGCCAAAAAGAGAACACGAGAGCGAGCCCCAGAACGCCCCAAAAGCCGCTCACGCTGGTCAAGAACCTAGCCAGATAGCAATAATCGCCTTTGATGGAGAGGGCAAAAGAAGCTGCATTTAAAAGGGTTGGAGAATTAATGGTTGCTAGAAGGCCAAAGGCCACAGCTATCCCGAAAAGAAGAAATGGCTGCTGCTCAAAATACAATTCTTTAAGCAGAAAAAAAATAACAACATAGACCGATAATAATACGAATAAGGACTTGAGGAATGATAATCCAATATATTTCTTTGGGAAACGGCGCAGATATCTGCTTTCGAACTGAAAGCCGAACAGAAAACCGATCCATCCCAAGCCAAGGCTTAAAAGGGGCGTTAGATCAGCCAAAACCTGGGGGCTCAGGATATTCAACCCCATTTTTCCTAGATATAGGCCGAGAAAAATATAGACAAGACCGGAGAGGAATAAATAATTCAGTGGAGATAACGACTTCCGGCGGACGATGAATCGTGATCCGAGAAAGGCCAGCAGGATGAGGAGGCCAAAGGCATATATGGCGTTCATAAATTCAGATCTCAGGCTTCAAGCCCTCGACACGATCGACCGGGATCATGAAGAGGATACCTGTACCAGGCTTATTCAGATCACCCAAAATCTTCTCGAGCAACCGCACCACGGGCTCTTCCTTTTCCTCTTTAATCACAGATAAGATCGTCTTGTTGTGCGGTTTGGCACCCGCAAACATAAAACGTAAACCGGCGAAGATCGGCACTTCTTCGCTGATGATGTGTCCCATACCGACACTATCGATCACGGTGGCTCCGGAGATTCCGATCTCGATAAATCCTTCGAGAACTTCTTCCAATTTCTCGACTTTATTCAAGATCAAAATAAGAAGCTTCATTCAATCTTCCCTTCTTCCTCTTCAAATATCCTGCAGATCTCCTCCGGAGATTCGATCTTTCTGATCTTTTCGACGATATCCGTTTCTTTGACAAGCCGACAAACATGAGCGAGGATCTTAAGCTGCATACCTGGTTTCTTTGTGTTCCCCAAGATCAAAAGAAGGACGTAAGTGGGCATTTGGTCCACCGACTCGTAGGTCATGCCTTTTTTTATGACCGCCAGAGCGAGAAGCGGTTCATCCACATGATCGGTCAGGGTGTGGGGCACAGCGATTCCCTTCTCGAGGCCGGTGCTGCAAAGGGTCTCTCTCTCCAAAAGTTTATCCAGTATCATCTGCTTCTCGCTGATGACACCCCTCTCCTTAAGTTTTGAAATAAAAACCTCAAGGACATCTTTTTTATCCCCAGGTTCTAAATCGAGAAAAATGTGGTTTTCATTGAGATATCCGCATATTTTCATTTTGCGCCTCTTCCCCTAGCGTTATGGTCGATCTGGAGATTTCTCCCCAGAAGGGAAAATTTCATCCGCTCGTTCGCGAATGTCTTCCGAAAACAGGATTCCCTGGTTTTGGGCTGCCTCAAGATTGAGGCTAAGCTTGACTTCGTTCATGTACAGGAAGGGGATGTTGGCGGGATCCTCACCATTCTTCACACGAATGGCTATCAGCCCAGCCTTGTATCCCATTTCCGAAAAATCCCACCCCAGTGCAGCGCAAGCGCCAAGACGTGTGGAGTAAGGATGTCCACCAAAAAGGGGTACGCCATTTTCCGACGCCACCTCTCCCACGGCTTCAAAGGCAGCGTTGATGGTATTATCGGAGATCTGGTAGATGGCATCGATATTTTTGTTGATTAAAACTTGTGTGGATAGGAGGACCTCGCTCGCATTTGTCACAGGCACAGTGACAATCTCAAAGCCGTGATCGTTTGCGCTCTCTTTAGCAAGCTCGAGATAGTATCCAGAGTTGAGCTCGGAGGGCGTCCAAAGAGTCCCAATCCGAACGGCGTCGGGCATGACCTCTCGGATAAAAGAAAGGCTCTCCTTTATAGGCCCTCTTGAAGATACACCCGCTACATTCGACACACGATTTTCGTCCGATGTCCGGGCGCCCGCGAGATAAGGATTGGCCACTGATGAAAATACGATGGGGATATCGCGCGTGGCGTGCATCGCCGCCTGGAAACACGGAGTCGAAAAAGCCACGATCATATCGACTCTTTCTGAGACGAATTCTTGCGCGAGTCTCTGTGCCTCCGGGATGTCTCCCATGGCATTTCTTAGAATCAGACGGACGTTCTCTCCATCGCGAAGACCTTGATCATTGAGGGCCCGGATAAAGGAATCGCGGGATACATTCATCGTAGGCGCGTCATTGATCTGAAAAATCCCGATCGTATAAAGGCTTTTGCTTTCTTTCTGACAGCTCGCGATAAAAAACAAAGCGATCAGAAGACAAATGAGCGTTTTTTTCATCGGATATGTCTTTGGTATATCTTAAACACGATAGTCCTAAAAATTCAAGAGGGAATCTTTCTACGAGCATTTCCAAAACTGCGATGAATGACGATCCGAGTGTTCCAATTGGTGATTTCGAAAACGAAATTCCGTCTCAGTTTCCCCAGCGAGGAAACTTCGCTCGGACGTGGGGGCTTTAATCACATCTCCTGTTCGGAGATGCACCATGCCCGTCAAGCCCTTCTCGAGGTTTTCTCCACCACACAATTGAAACACTCAATAGCGCAAGGTACTTTCCCGTCATCACAGTTCATGAAATGCTTTCTATTTTCTGAGGGTTGGAAAATTCGGACGATTCATTTAAAATGATGCCCGCATGGCAAAATTCTACGTCGGAACGGCAGGGTGGAGCTATAAAGATTGGGAGGGCATTGTCTATCCAGCACAAAAGGGAAGAGACTTCCACGCTCTCTATTTTCTGGGACAATACATCAACATCGTCGAGATCAACAGCACTTTCTACAGGCCTCCCGTCATGAGGATATCCCTCTCGTGGGTAAGAAAAGCCGAGGGATTCCCGGACTTTCTCTTTGCGGTCAAGCTCCATCAGGTCTTCACACACAACAGAAAAGACTTCACACAAAAAGAGGTCGACGAGTTTAAGCTGGGAATAGAGCCCCTCATCTCGGCCGGAAGACTGGCTGCAATACTCCTTCAATTTCCATGGTCTTTTGCCAATACGATCGCGAACACCAAGTATCTTATCAGGCTTTTTGAATTGTTTTCTGGATTTCCATTAGCTCTGGAGGTCAGGCATGGCTCCTGGGCAGATTCTCGATTCTGCGAACTTCTTGCTGAGCATAAAGTCTGCTATGTCAACATCGATCAGCCTCTGATTAACAATTCGATCGCGCCGAGCGCAATCGTCACCCACCCGGAGTTTACCTATGTGAGACTCCATGGCCGTAATTATAAAGACTGGTTCAGGGACGGCGCCGGCCGCGACGCAAGATACAATTATCTGTATTCAAAAAGCGAGCTGGATGAGTGGGTGAACCGGATCAAGAACCTGGGAACAAAGAGCGGGAAAGTCTTCGTAATCACGAACAACCACTATCGAGGCCAGGCGATGGCCAACGCCCTCCAGATCAAAAACATGATTACCGGGGAGAAGCTGGAAGTGCCAGAGACACTCGTTGCAGAATTCCCTGTTCTCAAAGAGCTCATCGACGATATTAAAAAAGGACAACTGGGTCTTTTCGGAGATGATTGAGAAGCCGTTTGAAACAAGGCATATAGACATCAAGGAGCACGAGAACGTTTCATACGAAAGATAAAAAGATGTGGTGGGAGAACGAGTTTTTAAAGGTCAAAGACAATACGCTCTACATCGCAGAGAGAGAGGCGAAAACGATCGCCGAAGAACACGGCACTCCTCTTTTCCTTTATAGCAAACATCAAATTCGTTCGAACCTCCAATTCCTGCAGCGCATCTTCAAGAAAGCCCTGCCAGTCGCAACAAGAGTCTATTATGCGATGAAAGCGAACTACCACCCCGAGTTGCTTGCGATGCTCAATGAGGAAGATATCTGGATCGATGCGGTATCTCCTGGGGAGGCTCAACAAGCGCTCAAAGCAGGATTTCCCGGCGAAAAGATTCTATTCACGGGGACGAGTGTGAGCGAAAGAGACATCCAGACTCTTTTTAGTCTGGACGGTGTCGTCGTGAACATCGATGCCGAAGAACAGCTTGAGACTATGCGCAAATGGAGAGAAAAACAGTCCTCAAACCAGAGATTCGAGGTGTTTATCAGGTGGAATCCCGGCATCGGAAGAGGCTTCAGCCCGAAGGCGGTCACGGCTGGAAAGAGAACATCCGACGGAACTCCCATAAAGTTCGGCATCGAAGAAAACCGCACAATCCAAATTTTTAAGAAAGCTGCAGCGTACGGATTTGAACCTGTGGGCCTGCATCAGCATCTGGGATCCGGTTGGACCAAGGATGATTTAGATGCCGTGAGAGAAGCGGTCGATAGAATGATCGAAAAAGCGGTCGAGCTGAATCAAGAGGGATTTGTACTCGAGGTTCTGGATTTTGGCGGAGGGTTCGGCCCACGCTATTCCGAAGATCAAGATCCCTTTCCCATCGAGGAATATGCCGAATATATCGGAAAAAGACTGGACGAATCGGGGTTAAAACTCAAGGCTGTAGCCATAGAGCCCGGAAAATTCCTCGTTGGAGACGCTGGCGTGTTGCTTCTCCGGGTGGAATACATCAAAAAAAGCTACGGGAATCTTTTTGTCTGTGTGGACGGAGGAACATTCAACACAGTCCCACGTCCCGCGATCTACACGCAGGCTCAACATCATATCGTCAATTGCGCATGCGTTGAATCCCAAAACCTGGAAAAGGTCACGGTGCCGGGCAACCTGTGCGAAACCGGAGATATGTTCAGGAAAGAGATATGGATGCCCCCTCCTCGAAAAGGGGATGTTTTGGCTCTCCTGTGTGCTGGAGCTTACTGCCGCAGCATGGCCTCGAACTTCAATCTCAGAGAGATCCCCAAGGAGATCTTGGTTTAGCAGAAAGATTGTAGAGGAAGCTGCGGTTAAATGGCTTCTCTTTCCCTCAGCCAATCAACACAGGCCAGGAACCCTTAAATTTATTATAATGAACGAAATCTTCGAGGGGCTTTCGCCGAGGCCGTATCTTCTCTGATTCGACCTGTTTTTCTGAGAGAGCCGGACTGATGGTATCTGAATGTTTTCCCACTATGATCAACGTGATCACCCTGTATTCTTCGGGGATGCCGAGGATCTCTCTGGTTTTTTTCGGGCTAAAACCCGCTATAGGATGGGCTACGAGTCCGAGCTCAGTCGCTCTGAGAATGAGAAGACCAACAGCCAGGCCTACATCGAATTGGTGATACACCCTATCCCGGATAATACAATCATCCTCTTCTTTACTGAAGGCAGCGATGATCATCGAGGATGATTGGGCCCAAACATTCCCAGAGGATAATGCCGGAAACGTCTCCTCCAGAGCGTCCGGATCAAAAACGAAAACAAAGCGCCAGGGTTGATTGTTGAAACATGAAGGAGCGAGCTGCGCGTGTTTGGCCAAGTCTTGGATAAGGTCCTCCGTAATCTCCACAGGCTCTAAAGACCTGTAGGCCCTTCTTTGCTGAATAGCTCGGGACACATCCATTGTATTCCCCTTATGGCTTTAAAAAATCATATATCTCTTCAATGTCGGGAAGCTGAGGGATGTCGTAGATCTTGAAGAACACGATCTTCTGATTCTCATCAACTATGATGTTCACCCGCCCTGAGATTCCTTTCTCCTCCAAAAAGATCCCGTATTTCGAAGCGACCTCACCATGTGGCCAGAAGTCAGAGAGGAGCCTTGTTTGCTCGATGCCCAGTTCCTTGGCCCAAGCATGTTTTGAGGGGATTGTGTCCACACTCACACCCACAGCGACTGTATTCGATTTGTCGAACACGGCCTTATAGTCTTCCAGAGACTTCATTTGTTTGGCACAGACCCCCGTCCATGCCAGGGGATGGAAGGAAAGAAGCACATTTTTCCCCTTGAGATCACTCAGCGTGAACTCCTGGTTGTGCTGGTCCCTTAGAGTAAAGTCAGGAGCATCATCTCCCACGTTGATCTTCTTCTCCAGATCCATTCTTTTTCTCCTTGTAATTAGAATAACCAAATGTTAAAAACAACGGTTCAGTTTTTGATATCGATCCCACCAAAAATGGCTGTCGCTTTGATAAACAGGGTCGCCTCGATTCGATCTTCAGGTTCAGGTCTATGTTTGTCATCCACACCGCCCAGTATGGCATGGCTGTCCACGACGACTTTCCAGTTCCGGGGAACCCGGACATCGATACCCCCGAACATGGCCGTCAGATCGATCGTGGCTTGATTTCCGGCAAGTTTAGCATCGTAAAAATCAAGCTCGACACCACCAAACATCGCAGTGGCCTTTCCCCCTCGGAATTCCTTCGACTCCACTCGGCGCTTGATCCCTGCAAATATGACAAACGCATCCAGGTCGTTTTCTTTGATCTCAGGAATCTTTCCTGAATAGCCTTTGAAGCGCGGTCTTAACAGGATCCATAATCCCACGGCGATGATCAGGACAGGCCAGAATACACTCCAGAAACTGGTGCCAATAACACCCCATTCGATCAGCATAAACACGCTACCGATGGCAATGAGGATGAGTCCCGTACCTACTTGACGGAAATTATGGGCCAGGATATGCCACACACCGACCGCCACGAGGATCAAAGGCCAGTAATCCGAAACAAGATCCCACACATCGATCTTATCGAGACTCCCCAGCAGGAATATGACTCCGATAACGATAATAAGAAGTCCCGCAAAGATACGGCCCTGATAATCTCTTGCCATTTTTCCCTCCTTAATAAATCTGAATGTCAATAACAAACACGCCTACTTTTATACGCAGCCTTCTTACCAAAGTCAATGATCCAGATGGAATTTGGATTATTCACGAGCTGAGGTTGCAGCAGATGCAAGGCATGGAGAGCGAAGCTGTAGTTCACTACCGCGAGACCCGACATAACGAAGCAGATGCTGTAAGATCAGCTCGCCTGAAAGGTAAAGGTTGCTGACATTAAGATCTTGAACTTCTTTTTGAGATAGCTTTTTTGTGATAAATTTGTCAGCAACTTTTATGAATGATCCAAATTAAAAGGGTTTGAGGAAAGTGCAGTTGAAGACCTTAGGCCGTCCTGTCCTGTCGCTGCGAACCTCTCCCCTTAAATAGCAGGTCGGCGGAGAACCGAAGGTCAAACACTTGGTCTCCCCTACGCCCTCCAGAAGTCCTGTCTCATCCTCGAAGAGGAAAAAGTATTTTTGGCCGCTGTTCGAACCCTTGCGCCGCGCATCCACGACCCTGAGAACAAGATCCACGGTGTGGCCCACATAATTCTTCACATCTTTGACACGAAGGGCCGGTCTCTTCCCCTTGAAGAGGGAGAGAGAATCCCCTTCCGGATCGAACCCGAGCGACTCGATGAGCATCCGCCTTTTCTGTTTCTGGTCCAGGTCCATGACCTCTCCCATACCCTCGATCCCTCTGAAGTAACGGAGGATCTGCTGGGTTCTCCGCGGCTCGAGGGAGTCGAAAACCCCGGCCTTGATAAGGGTGAAAAGCTCGGCCTTGGTGAGAGACACGCGGAGGAGGAAATCCTCGATGGAGGTGTAGTTCCCTACTTCTCTCTCTTCGATGATCTTTTCGGCTGTCTTTAGCGCCATCCCCTTTATGGATGTCAGACCGACACGAATACTTTTTCCCTCTACAACGAACCGGAAATCACTCCTGTTTACATCCGGTCCTAACACTCTGATCCCCCGCCTCTTGGCCTCCTCGATGTACTCCGCCAAGCCATAATACCCGCCTCCGGCATTGAGCACCGAAGTGAGATAGGGAACGGTGTGATGGGCCTTCAGATAAACGGCCTGGTAGGCCATGTGGGCGTAGGAAGCGCTGTGGGCCTTGTTGAAGGAGTAGGAGGAGAATTCCTTCATCACCTTCCACAATTTCTGGACTTCTGATGTGGTGTATCCCCTCTCTCTGGCCTCTCTGAAAAACTGTGCCTTCATCGGCGGGTCCGAGCTTTTCTTTTTGAGGCTCCGGCGGAGAAGGTCTCCCTCTTCAGGGGGCATCCCTGCTACCCTTTCGGCCACCTGCATCACCTGCTCTTCATAGAGGAGAAGCCCGTCGGTCTCGGGAAGGATCTTTGCCATAAAAGGATCCTGGAAGGCCGGTCGTCCCTCACGGCTTCGAAGGAGGGCTTCTTTCATTCCGCTCTCTGTCGGACCGGGACGGATGAGCGCCAGAGCCTGCGTCAGCTCGTAAACATTTGCCGGTTTCATGCGACGGAGGAGATTCATCATGGCAGGGCTTTCCACCTGAAAACAGCCGATGGTGTCGGCATTCCTCAAAAGGCTGTATGTTTTTCTGTCCTTGGAAGGAATGCTTTTAATCTTCAGTAGCTTTTTGGTTGCAGAAACGGCCGCCAACCCCCGGACAGAGAGAAGGTCGAGCTTGATGAGCCTCAGGTCTTCCACAGCGTCACGGTCAAAATGAGACATGACATATCCCTTGGCTGACTCTGTTAGCGGAAGGTAGCGGTCGACGGGTGACGGGGTCAAGATAACGCCTCCCACATGGAGGGAATTCTCACCGTAGACCGAAGTCAGGTCAGACGCGGCCTTCCATATCTCCATCATACCTGGCGGAGGTTTGTCCTTTTTCAGATAATCTGGTTCGGCAAAGAAGGGGGCTCTTTTACTCAAGGACCGCGATTCCGCAGGCGGAAGCCCGAAAGCGCGGGCTGTTTCGTAAAGGGCCGAGCGGGCACGATAGTTCTTCAGGCTGCAGACAAAAGCAGCTCCCGTCTGCCCTTGGCCGTATTTTTCCAGGACATAGGACAGAATCTCATCCCTTTTTCTGGAATCGAAATCGAGGTCGAAGTCAGGGGGGTCATTCCGTCCTTTGTTGAGGAATCTTTCGAAGTAGAGGTCGAACTCGATCGGACTGACCCGGGAGATCCCGAGGAGATAGGCCAGAAAGGAGGACGCCCCAGAGCCCTTGAGATTGTGGAGAATTCCGCGGTCCCGTGCGAACTCCACCACATCATGGACAACCAAAAAATAGGGGGCAAAACCGGATTGTTCCACCACATCGAGCTCTCTCCGGGCTCTCTGCCTTTCCCTCCAGCTCAAGTTCTTTTTGGTCCGCAACCGGTCCATCACGACATCCCTCAAAGTTGTGGGAAAAAGATCTCCGGGAAGAGAGGGGACGATATCCTCGAAGGAAAAACGGCACTTTTCCGCCACTTCAAGGGTCTTCGCGAAAAAGGTTCCGGCCTTCGCACCGAACTTCTTCAGAGCCAGAGCCTCCTGATCCGGACCGAAAAACTTCATCCTGTGTTTCAAGCGGTCCCGTTCCGGAGGAAAAGGGATCTTCTTCTGGATCGAATGGAGGAGGATGAGCCTCTCAGGGTTCTTTATGAACTTCAAAGGATTGGCCCAGACAACAGGCACACTGTGCTGGGACTCCCAGGAGCGGACCCTCTCGTGGTTAGAAAAATCGCCGCCGATGTAGAAATCCTCCCCGATAAGGTCCGCTAGATCTTCCGGAAACCTCTCCTCTCCGGATTGCGGGACAAACACCACGATCAATCCCTCCGCTGTGGCCCACTTTTTCCGGTTGAGGACCTCCATCAGATTCCAGTAGCCCTCTCTGGTCTTGACGAGGAAGAGGAACGTTTGTCCCTCGAGGTCTATCTCACAGCCAAAGATGGGGTGAAACCCGCACTCCAGAGCTCTTCTCTTCCACTTCCCCCAACCGTAGATATTTTCTCTGTCACTCAGGGCTAAGGACGGACAACTTCTTTGGGAGGCCCAGGAGCCCAACTCCTCGAGAGTTGCGCCTCCTGTTCCTTTGCTGTAAACCGAATGGACTCTCAGTGGGATGTACATGTCTATCTATCCGACCACGGTATACCCCAAAAAGTGAGGGCCCTGTGCGTTTGAGCCATATGGCGGTGGGTGGGGGTCTCTGGCGAAGATGTACAGAACATCGCCTTATAAGGCTTTATCCACCAACGACTTTTTTCAAAAAAACGAAGATGCATCATTCAAACTCCAGCAGATTAAACTCAAGAGATGGAATACAGGATTCTGTTTCCTGTGTTCACCGGTTACGTTTACTTGGTGAGTGAGGCTGTTTTGAGGACAAAGCCCCGGTCCTTTTCAAAACGGTACACTCTCTCCAGCATCTTCTCCCGGACCGTGAGCAGGGACCCGAACCCGTGTTTTTCCCGCACTTCGTCGACAGCGAGTCCCAATCTCTCTCGACGCTCGGAGTAGGGTTCAAACAGAGACAGAGGCCTGGCTCTGACCAGGTCAGACGCTTTGACTCCGACCAAACGCAAGGACAGACGGGATCCGGCAAACAACTGGAGGAAGAGCTCCTTGGCGATCCGGAAGATCTCTCCCATGTCCTGGAGGGGGGAAAGGAGGAGTCTCCGGCGGGCTTCGGTCTGGAAGTCGGAGTACCGGACTTTAACTTCGATGATATGGGCAAAAAGACGCCCTTTCCTTAGTGGAAGGGTCAACCGGTCACAGAGGTAGGCCAGGTGCGCCAGAAGAAGACGCCGGTCCCAGAGGTCTTCCAGAAAGGTCGTCTCCCGGGAGACGGACTTCGGGACAGAGGACGTCGTAAGGGGACGGCTGTCCATCCCCCTGGATTGGAGATAGAGCTCCTCCCCGTTCAGCCCGAAGAGCGACCGCAGGGTGGTTCGTGGTAAACCCCACAGGTCTCCGATCTTGTGGATGTTGAGCATCCGGAGGATCACCTGGGCTTTGGGCCCTATCCCGGGCAATGACTCGATCCCCAGGTCCTTCAAAAACTTTTCCTCATCCCCGGGTTCGACCTCGACCAGCCCTCCCGGTTTGGCCTTGTTGGTGGCCAGTTTAGCCAGAAGCTTGCTCGGCCCCATGCCCACAGAAACAGCGAGCCCCAGTTCCTTCTCGACCTGGTGTTTCATCTCCCGGACCGTCTGGGAGAACGAAGAATAGAGCGGACGGCAGCGCGTCAGCTCCACGTAGGCCTCGTCCAGCGAAGCTTCCTCAACGTCCGGGGTGTAGCGGGAAAGAACGGAAAAAAATTTTTTGGAAAACGAACTGTAGACCTGGTAGTTCCCCCTGACGAATACCCCGTCAGGACAGAGCTCATAAGCTTTGCGGAGCGGCATCCCGGAGTGGACGCCATACTTTCGCGCCTCATACGACGCCGTGGAGGCCACTCCCCTCTCATGGGGAAGGCCCCCCACAATAACGGGTTTTCCTTTAAGAGAAGGGTCGAGAAGCTCTTCCACAGCCGCAAAAAAAGCGTCGATATCGATGTGGACAATACACCGTCTTTTCATATTGATTTCCATTCGTGTTGTGCTTGACTCATTTTCGACAAATGTCTTTCAGACACAGATCCCGCATCTTTAAGTTATTCTTTCTCCGTCTCCCATTCGACGTTTAACGGCATTCAATATTTCCGCAAGACACCGATGACCCGTCCCAAGACCCGGAGTTCCTTGACCCTGACCGGCTCGAACTCCGGATTTTCGGGGACGAGAAAAACATCCCTGTTATCTATCTTCAACCTTTTCAGAGTGACGGACCCATCATCCAGAAAGGCCACGACCATCTCCCCGGAGTTGGCGGAGTTGGTTCTCTCGACTAGCACCCGGTCCCCGTCATCGATGTAGGCATCCACCATGCTCTTGCCATCCACCTGGATGCAGAAGATATTGCCCCTCTTCCGGCCCACCATCCAGTCCGGAACATTCACCGCCTCCCCCGAAAGGTCGAAGGACTCTCTCGGATACCCGGCAGGCACCAACCCCACAAGCGGCACCTTGACTTGCACCTCCACAGAAGAGGGAAAACCTTGAAGGCTGATCTCCCCTTGCTCCCGCTTCAAATAGCCTTTCTTTTCCAGGCTCAGGATGTGTTTGAAAACGGCGGAAGGGTTGGCGATTCCCAACAGATCTCCCAACTGCCGGATCGTGGGGGAATATCCATTTTCAAGAACAAAATTTTCGATGGCCTCGAGGACCTTCTCTTGTTTTTCCGTCAGCTTTTTCCGTATTTTGTTTACCATTTTGTTCACCTTTTATAAAATACGCACTCCACTCCCCTTTGTCAAGCTTTTTTTGTTTAAGATGCTGTTGACTTAATCACAGAGGAGTTATACATTATCTCTTCAAGTTGGATGACTCACATAATACGCGTTCACCTATCATGGGAAACCAATCTTAATCCATTCTTGGCCTCAAAATAATATAACCAAGGCTTATCAAGGAGGTTATATCGATGAATCACAAACATCTTTCCA
>JASFPP010000079.1:0-15815 GCA_050115915.1 Candidatus Aminicenantota bacterium | reverse complement strand
ATCGCTCCGGAAAACAGAGTGTTTTCCTCCATTGGCACTGGATATGATCCGTATCGGTGAATCCTCTGCCAACCTGGAGGGCATGCTCTCTGATGTGGCCGAGGTTTACGATGAGAGAATCAGCAGCAGGATCGATGCGATCGTATCTTTGATACAACCGATCATTATCATTTTTATGGGTCTGGTCGTGGCTGTCATTCTCCTCTCTGTCTATCTCCCCATATTTAATATCATTCAAGTTACGAATTGAAGGACAAAATGAAGACAAAAGACAACAATAGCACAACCCACAGCGAAGAAGAAAAAACAAAGGAACTGGCTCAAAAGTACAAAGTGCCCTATATTGACCTGGCATCCGTTGCCCTCGACAGGGATTTTATCCAGTCTCTGCCTGTTGAGTTTCTCTACCGGGCGAATTTCGTTCCCATAGAAGAGAACAAAAATTCGGTGAAGATCGCGATCTCCGATCCTTCCGATATCGAGGCCATAGATTCCATCGAATCGTTCTTGGGGAAAAAAGTGGAAGTCTACGCAGCCTCACAAAGAGGTATCCTTGAGGCACTTCGTAAGAGCGAGACCGCCCTTCAGGTCCTCAAAGATGCCACAGAGGGCTTTGTGATGCAAGTTGTGGAGAAGGAAGGAGAAGAAGAAGAGGTTATTTCGGTTGAAAAACTGGCCGACCAGGACGGCTCGATCATCAAGCTTGTCAACTCCATAATTTTTACAGCTGTTCAGAAACGGGCCAGCGATGTCCACATCGAATCCAAAGAGGACGGTGTCGTCATCAAGTACAGGATCGATGGTGTTCTGGGTGAAGCCATGGATACGATCGGTAAAAAATTTCAATCTCCCATTATCTCGCGGATTAAAGTCATATCCGACTTGGATATTGCCGAACGACGGGTGCCTCAAGATGGACGGTTCCGGCTCAAGATCAAGGACAAGACGATCGATTTTCGCGTCTCCATCATGCCCAGCATATACGGAGAAGATGCCGTGATCCGGATTCTTGACAAAGAGATGATCACCCAGGCTTTTTCCGAGTTGAGGCTGGACCTGCTGGGTTTTTCCGAAATGGTTCTGGATAGATTCAACAGATACATCGTCCAACCCTATGGCATGGTCCTGGTGACCGGGCCCACGGGAAGCGGAAAGACAACGACCCTGTATGCCGCCCTTACCGAGATCAAATCCCCCGAGGACAAAATCGTTACCATCGAGGATCCCGTGGAATACCAGATAGATGGCATTACCCAGATACCTGTGAACGAAAAGAAGGGATTGACGTTTGCCCGTGGATTGCGCTCCATACTGCGGCACGACCCGGACAAGATCATGGTGGGGGAGATCAGAGACCCGGAAACAGCACAGATCGCCATCCAGTCAGCCCTCACAGGACATCTGGTTTTCACGACCGTTCATGCCAACAATGTTTTCGATGTCATCGGCCGATTTCTTCACATGCAGGTGGATCCCTACAGTTTTATCTCTGCGCTCAATTGCATCCTTGCACAGAGGCTGGTGAGAGTTCTCTGTGCGAAGTGCAAAAAAGTGGTCCAATACAGTGATAACGAATTGATTGAATCGGGCCTTTCCCCTCAAAAATACAGGAGTCAAGCGTTCCACGAAGCCGAAGGGTGTCCAGAGTGCAATTACACGGGCTATCAAGGCCGGACGGCGATCGCAGAGCTGCTCGAGCTTTCCGACGAGATCCGTGAAATGATCCTCGACAAAAAACCACTCTCTGAGGTTAAAAAGAGAGCCAAAGCCGAAGGGATGGTCTTTCTGAGAGAAGTGGGGATGGAGAAGGTTATTAAAGGTGTGACCAGCCTCAAGGAGCTGAACAAGGTGACGTTTGTGGAATAGAGGTACTCGGTAAGATGGGCGATAAAAGTAAGAAAAAAGCAGAGACGAGAAAAATTTGGAGCCCTTTTTTTGAAAGGGTCAAATATTTCTTCACCGAGCAGCCCTTGCCTCATTCTGCTCTGCAGGTTTCTTCCCATTACCTCAGCGGAATACGTGTGTCTCCCAATGATAAGAAACTCAAACACCATTTTGTTCTTCCCCTCCCTGATAATGTCGTTTCGGCGTCTTTCCACAAAAAAAACGTCAAGGACAGTGCCGCACTGGAAAAGGCATTACGTCAGGGCTTGGCCAAGCTCCACATGACTGACCACAAAGTCGTACTCCTCCTTCCAGAATTAGCCCAGAGAACCTTTGTTTTTTCCTTTGATTCCATTCCCGCATCCCCTAAGGAAAGAGAGCAGATCATCCTGTTCCGGGTGAAAAAGCAGGTTCCCGTACTACCAAAAGATACGCGTCTTTCATACACGTTGATAAAATCGAATGCAAAGAAAAAAGTGCTAGCGACGATCGCGAGGTCAGCAGTCGTGGAGGAATACGAGGAAATCTTCAGTCGGCTGCGTTTAAAGGTGAAGGTTGTGGGAGTTCCTTCGCTCAACCTCTATAACCTGATAGATAGTGAGAAAGACAAAGACTTTATGCTTATCGATCTCGAGAGAGATGTATTCAGTCTTCTTGCAGTCGTAAATTCCGAGATTTCCCTCTACAGGCAAAAGCCCATCACAGAAGACCTTTCAGACCCACAGGCATCTGTGGATTTGTGGAAAGATATCGTTCAAGAAGTCGAGAACACCGCCCAGTTCGTCGAGAGTAAAGAAAAACGAAAGATAGCGTGTCTGTGGGTGCGAACGGGAGTGTTCGGTTCGGCAGAGGGTGTCCTCTCCGGTCTGGAGGATATGTGTCAGTGTCCTGTAAAAACGGTAGAATCAACCCTTAAGTCTGACCTTCCTCTTGAGGAAAAAAGGCTTCTCACGCCGTTACTGGGGCAACTCTCATGAAAAATCACAAAAAATTGAATTTGAACCTGGCCAGCAGTCCCCTGCGGAACAAAAGGCTGTTTCTCCTGTTGTCCGCCCTTCTCGGAATAGCCACAGGCCTTGTCCTTGTCCTTGGGGGAATGACCCAAGTCAAATACAAGGACCTGGCGCAAGAAGCGAGGAAACAGGTCTTCGAGATCGATAGGCAGATCTCGGATGACCAAAGAAAAGTCAACAAACTGAGTGTCAAGATTGTGGACTTGGATAAACAAAATTCTGAGGAAGTGGAGCTCGTCAACAGCCTGGTCTACAGCAAGAGTTTCTCTTGGATGGATTTTTTCTCTGCTCTTGAAGAAGCTCTTCCTCCATCCAGTTATATCGTGTCCCTGAGGCCTTTCCCAGAAGAAGGTTTATCCATGGAAGTTCAGTTCAGAGTGGCCTCGACCTCTATCAACGAGCTCCTCAGTTTTATTGCGCGATTGGCGGCCAAGGGATTTAAAAACATTCAGATCCTCAGCGAGTCGAAAAGCCCGGAGGGCCACTCGCTATCGGAGATTTCTCTGCGCTATGAACGGAATATTTGAGCTTTTAGAGCGGAAGGACCGAAGAGTTCTAGGAGTGCTTTGTCTATTTTTGATTCTTGCACTGGCCTACTTTTTCCTAGTGGCCCAGGGTTCCAAACGATCCTATCATGCGTCTCTCGACCAGCTTGCTGCCAAAAAAGAGAGTGCTCGAAAAATACGAAGGACTCGAAGAGAGAAAAATGCCGAGTGGCTCAAATGGCATAAAACTCTGCGGGATATGGAGGAATTGAAGGCCAAGTATTTTTACAAAGACAAAGAGGGCATCTCACCCCTCATGCGTGATACGCAGCAAATCTTCAACAGCGCGCGGATTCAAGTCTCTCAAAAGAGATATGATTACGCAGACCTCGAGGAAGGCGTGTACCGGATTGTCCGTGTCACATTTGAGACTGCCGGGACGTATACGGCGCTAAAAAAATTCATCCATTCCGTCGAGACCTTCCCACGATTCCTGGTCGTTCAAAAAATCGATTTTTTAGATCTAGACCCCCTATCTGGAGGAATAAAGGTTAGGGTGGCTTTGGTGGCATACTATGCACAATAAAAACCTTTGGATTTATACATTCGTGATCGTGGTGTGCTGTGCCTCTTTGTTGTTCGCCGTGGATCAGGAGACGCCACAAAAGCCCAAATCGGAGACCGTGGGCGCAGACAGTTTTATACGGATGGACTTGCTCACCGCAGAAAAAAAACCGATGCCCACCCCAAAAAGGAACATTTTTACCCAAAAAAGTGCTGCTGTTTTTGAGGGACTCAGTCCTGAGGCCATAGAAAAGAAAATAGAAGAGGCCAGGGGCACGACGGATTCACCGGCCCAGGGAGAAAACTCGATATCGCCCTTGAATTTAAGATATCTTGGCTATGTGCTCTCGGGTCGAAAAGTCGTGGGTTTGATCGTTTTCAGGGGCGAGGCCTTGGCCGTTGTGGAGGGGGAATTGATCGCCGAAGGCTTCACAATCGGCCGGATAAATCCTGATGAGATTGAGGTTCTCGGGTCTGATCGAGAGCCTATGATGTTTCCTATAGAGGGAGAATTCCCATGAAAAAAATAACCTTTATGATTGCGATTGTCTCGGTTTTATGGGGTTGTACAACGCTAAGTCAACACTATAAATCGGGATACAGAGCTGCGATGGATAAGGATTGGGACCGGGCTGTCGAGCTCTATGAGAAAGCTGTGCTCGAAGACCCGCAGAACTCTGTTTACAGACTTGCTCTTTATCGAGCCAAGGTGGCGGCTAGCTATTCCCACCTCTATGTCGCCCGAACCCTGGCAGCCGAAGGCAAAAAGGATGAAGCACTCAAAGAGTACGAATTGGCCTTCTCTTACGACACCACCAACATCAAAATCTTCGAAGAGGCGAAACGATTTGCACTGAAGGGGCCCAAAGAGGAAAAACCCGAAGAGATCGTCGTTGAGAAACACATTACCCTTGATGTAAGTAAAGAGAAAATTCAGCTCAAATTCATGCAGGAGGCGAGCCTCCGCTCCATATTTCAAGCATTGGGAAAACATGCCGGTGTGAACATCCTTTTTGATGAGACGTTCAGCGATAAGCCTTTTTCCATCGACCTCACCGATATGACCTTTGAACAGGCTGTGCACTCGCTCTGTATGGCATCCAAAAATTTCTACAGGATCATCGACCCCAAGACTCTCATCGTGGTCCCAGATCAACCCATGAACAGAGCGAAGTATGAAGTCAATGTCATAAAAACCTTCTATCTGGCGAACATCAATGCCCAGGAGATCCTCGGGTCGCTCACAACCATGACCCGGACACAATTCAAGGCCCCCTCCATCATTGTGGATAAAAACCTGAACTCGATAACGGTTAGGGATACACCCGAAGTCGTGGCTTTAGCCGAACGGCTGATCCGGTTGTGGGATAAACCCAAGGGTGAGGTCGTCATAGATTTGGAATTCATGGAAGTCAAACGGGTCAAGATGAAAGAGATCGGCCTTGATTTTGACAGCCATACAGTCGGGTTCCGTTATACGCCTGAAGCAGATGATTCTTCCTGGGTGAATCTGGGAAACATCGATTTCTCTAAAAACGAAAACTTTCAGGTCACTCTTCCGACGGCGTTTGTTAAATTTTTGGCCACGGATTCGGATACGAAGGTTTTGTCTCAACCGCGTCTCCGTGGCGTCGTCGGAGAGCCGATCGAATACATGGTCGGAGACCAGGTTCCCATTCCCATTACAACATTCACTCCCATCGCTGCCGGTGGTGTCAATCAGCAGCCCATTACAAGTTTTGAGTACAAAGATGTGGGAATAATAGTCAAGATAACACCTTGGATCCACGCCGCAGATGAAGTCACTCTAGAGCTTGAGTTCGAGATCAAGGCGATCAGCGGGAGCGGTTATGGAGACATCCCGATCATTGCGACGCGCAAAGTGAAGAATATCATCCGACTGAAGGATGGGGAGACAAACCTTACAGCTGGATTGCTCCAAGACCAGGAGAGACAGAGCATCAAGGGAATCGTTGGACTCAAAGATGTGCCAATCCTGGGGGGACTGTTTTCGAAGACAAGCCTGGATGTCGAGCAGACAGACCTCATTATGACGATTACACCCAGCATTATCCGCACGATCCCTCTGGGTGAAGAGGATAAAAAGCCTGTGTGGGTGAATTTGGGTGGGACTCCTGCAACGCCAGGCATGCGGGGAACCGTTGACGAGCTCTTCGATGAGCGGATGAGACAGGAGAGGTTGCTCATGGATAGAGGACGAGACCAGCAGCCTGAAGGATCAAATCAGATCTCTCTCAATCCGGCCAATTTTGAAGGACCGCAGAACAGGGATTTTCGAGTGAACGTGAATATCAGTTCCTCTGTCGAGGTCGGGAACATGTCCTTTAATCTGTCCTTCAACCCTCAAGTCCTCGAGTTGAAACAGGTCATTGTTGGCGGTTACGCCCAGCAGTTCGGAAAAAATCCCTCGTTTCTGCAAAACATCGACAATTCTGCGGGCCTGTGCACGATAGGCTTTTCGAGCCCTGAGGTCACAAAGGGATTCAGGGGCCGAGGTCGGGTGGCCACCCTTGTTTTTAATTCGAAAGGCAAGGGGGAAAGCCCCATTGCTTTTTCCGGCATTTCGGCGAACAGTCCCACCGGCCAATCCGTTAATTTTACATCACGCGAATCCCGGATCATCATCCGCTGAGTTTTGCTCTCAAAGCATTCGTTCCCAAATGGGTGATATCATCAAGAATTCCCATGAGCGCAATTGGATCGATCGATAAAGCTTCAGCGCGGATTGAGAAATACTGGACGTCCTGATGAGTAAATTGACTTGGAGGGGAAATTCCGCTAAAATCTTTGCCACTGGCGGTGTAGCTCAGAGGTTAGAGCATACGGCTCATATCCGTAGTGTCGGGGGTTCAAATCCCTCCACCGCCACCACTTTTTCATCACACTCTTCGCTTTGAGGGACGGTTATTTTTTCATCCGGGAATGAAGGGAGGGGGATTTTTTCAATAGAGCGGATAATATGGTAATCTTAGTTCGAAGTTTTTAGATCCGGAAAAATATGATTCTCGAAAAATTTTTAGAAACCATCCATGACTTTAAGCTGCTTCAGAAAGGGGAAAAGGTCTGCGTGGCTTGTTCAGGGGGCAGGGATTCCACAGCTCTTCTGTCTTTGTTTCTCGAGATTCAAGGAGATTGGGATATTTCGCTCTATGTATGCCACTTCAATCACGGTATTCGTCGAGGTGCAGCCGATGATGAACGTTTTGTGAGGGCTATGGCCGAGTCCCTAAAGATCCCGTTTGTTGTGGAGTCGTCCGATGTGCCGTCCTATGCTCAAAAAAAAAAGATGAACCTCGAAGAGGCGGGCCGGTTGTTGCGGTATAAATTCTTAGACAGGGCCGCTGAGATGGTGGGTGGAGCCAAGATCGCAACAGGACACACAATGTCCGATCAAGCGGAGACTTTTTTTCTCCGCTTGATCAGGGGAAGCGGAACAAGAGGATTAGCGGGAATCTATCCTGTGGTCGAAGGCAGAGTGATCAGGCCGTTGTTGAGAATCGGCAGCGGGGAAATAGAGGAATACCTGGAAAAAAAGGGACTCGAGTACCGCATCGATGAGAGCAATACCGATCCCTCTTTCCTGAGAAACAGGATCCGGCGTGATCTCATTCCCTATCTTGAAGCCAATTTTGATCCAAAGATCGTTCCTCGATTGGGAAAACTGACATCTCTTTTAATGGAAGAAGACACATTTTTGGAGTCACTTGCGGCCACTAAGGCTCAGGATATTTTACTCGCAACCGAAGGAAGTTTGTCTCTTGATATCCAAAGACTAGCCCTCCTGCCTCTGGCCATCCAAAGACGTGTGGTCCGCCGTTTTATTCATGAGCTCAGGGGCGGCCTCAGGAGAATTTCTTTCGAGGATGTGGAACAGATCTTGGCACTTCCTGAAGGAAAAGACTTTTCCCTTAAAGAGAATTTGGTGTTACGAAGAGAACAGGGACGGATTTTTTTAAAAGAGGAGCCACCTGAAGCAGTCCGGTATGCGGACTCATGGACCTGGAGCCAAATTTTGGATATCCAGGAACTCGGTGTTAAATTTAAGGGAGAAAAACAGGCCCTTGAAACCTATTCCCCCATAAAAACAGACGACAATTTGGGAGCCTGTCTGGATTGGGGAAAACTCAAGTTCCCGCTTCAGGTGCGCAACCGTCAGGAGGGGGACAGGTATCAACCCCTGGGATCTCCCGGCCGAAAAAAGCTCAAGGAGATTATGCGCGCCAAGGGTATCCCCCAACGAGAGCGGGACAGATATCCTGTATTCCTCTCTGGGAATGAGATCGTCTGGGTTCTCGGCCTTCCCGTCTCTGAAAAGTTCAAAGTTACTCCCAACACGCGCGAAGTCTTTGTTATCTCCGTAATCGAAGAGGAATCCTAAAACCTTCCCAAAAGTCGGTCATCGGGATTTGAGGAACTGTTCGCGCCAGATCTCGAACACAAGAAGTGCCCATAGCTGATGGCTGTAGTTCTCTCTGCCATCCATGTGAGCGTCGATTTTTTGTTGGATAGATCTGTAGTTGAATAGCTCGGCATCCCTGATCCGCGTCTCGCTGAGATAATGGAACATCAGGTCTTTGAGTTCATTCCGCAGCCAGTGTTTGATCGGTATGGAAAAACCTTCCTTGCTGCGATAGATGTTTTGCCGGGGAAGGAGTCTTTCCATGCTCTTTTTGAGAATCCATTTTGTGGTCATTCCCTTCAGCTTGAGAGGACCGGGTATCCGGAAAGCGAATCGAACGACCTCATGATCGACAAACGGAACCCGCGTCTCAAGGGATGTGGCCATGCTCATCCTGTCCACCTTGACCAGGATGTCGTCGACGAGGTAGGACTTCAGGTCGAGATAGAGTTCTCCACTGATGTCATCGAAGCGATTGAGCTGTGGATACAACTTATCCAGAGGAGGAATCGTATGGAAGGGTTTAACTCCTCCCAGTTCGTGGATGAACTCCTGGGAATACAACTCTTCCCGCTCCTTTTGATTGAGGAACATCATCCATCGGAAATGCCTTAAGTCCCGAGGATGCTCGAATCCCTGCGCATAACGCCGCATCTTGTTCCAGAGCCCTTTCTTCTTGGAAGAGGGAGGGAGTTTTCTCAGGATTGCGGGAAGGGGTTTGGACAGGAAGGACACAAGAGGCATGCGGCTGAGCTTTTGGGCCTGGTAGTGCTCGTATCCGCCGAAGAGTTCATCTCCGCCATCGCCGGAAAGAATGACCTTAACGTGTTCCCGGGCCATTTTGGAGACCAGATAGGTGGGGAAAATGGAAAAGTCGCCGAACGGTTCGTCAAGATGATGAACAAGCTTTTGCGTAAGCTCCAATGCCTGAGGCTTGAGGACAAACTCTTCATGTTTTGTCTGAAATTTCTGAGCGATACGCCGGGCATGTGCGAGCTCGTTATAGGTGGCCTCCTCAAATCCGATGGAAAAGGTCCGTATGGGCGAGACACCCAGTTCGTGCATGAGCCCAACGATGGCAGAAGAATCGATCCCCCCACTGAGGAAGGCCCCCAAGGGCACATCGGATATGAGCCGGGCTTTGACCGATTCTTTGAGCTTTTCGTACAGTTCGTCCTCCAGAGAGGCAAGGTGTGTGCTTCTTGTTTCTTCGGAACTCTCCTGTTCGATATCTTCGGAAACATCCCAGTAGCTTTCAAGACGGAGCTTGCCCTGCTCATACACCAGGAACGTTCCCGCCGGCAGCTTGTGGATATTCTTAAATGCGGAAAGGGGCTCGGGAATATACTCGAGTGTGAGATAGAGGTCTACGGCTCGGGGCTCGAGGGCTCGTTGGACATCGGGATGGGCGAGGATGGTCTTGAGTTCCGACCCGAAAACAAGGGTTCCCTCTTGGTCTTCGATCAATGTGTAGTAGAGAGGTTTTATGCCTACCCGATCCCGGACGGCCAGGAGCTTTTTTTTTCGATCGTCCCAGAGGGCGAAGGCGAACATGCCGCGGAATCTCTGAAAGCAATGCTCCCCCCATTCTTCATAACTGTGGACGATGGTTTCTGTGTCTGTTCTGGTCTTGAATGTGTGACCGCGGGAAATGAGCTCTTTCCGAAGATCGGGAAAATTATAGATCTCTCCGTTGTGCGCCACCCATACAGAGCCATCCTCATTGGAAAGAGGCTGATGACCTCCTTCAATGTCGATAATACTCAAACGGCGTGCGCCGAGCCCGACATGGTCTGTGACAAAAATTCCTTCATCATCAGGTCCACGATGCTCTATGGTCGCGCACATCGCAGAGATGATCGACCGGGAGACAGAAGAGTCTCCCTCAAGCTTTACAGTTCCGCAAATGCCGCACATCAATATTCCGGCATGTACTCGGGCTCGATGGCGAACTCGAAATACACACCCAAGTATCTTTTTTCCTCGCTGTATTCATCCTCAAAATAAGGAATAGCCCCTTTGGAGGCGCCGATTTTGATCCTGTAGAGATGGATGGCCTTGATCTGGAATGGCTTGGGGGACGTGAATGTGAGAGATCCGCGCTGGTTTTGTCCGAGAGTGAGGAGCTGCTTTTCTTTTCCGACCTTGACTGCAATGTCGTTGCGCATCCGTGGATTGTTGAGCAGGTACACGGTGAGTTTTTTGATCGGATAGTAAGTTTTGAGGATCATCTCAGCCGTATAAGGCCCGCGTGTCCAGAAGCCGAATTTTTCCAGCTCCGATTCTTTCTGCCGGGGAATAAAATTGTCGTCCAGAAAATGGATCCAGCTGTATTTAATGCCGATAGGCTGCCTGCGGGCGCTGGGGTTTGTGTTCGTCGGAAAATTGTTTACAAGGGTCATCTCCAAGGGCAGCCATTTGAAGGGAGCTTTTTTGGCATGCGTCGGGGGATAATGGGAATGGAAAAGGGGATTCGTGAGGATCGGTGCAATGAAAAGACCGGCCATGATCCAGCAGAGGGCGATCTCTCTG
Source organism: Candidatus Aminicenantota bacterium (assembly GCA_050115915.1). Lineage (GTDB taxonomy): Bacteria > Acidobacteriota > Aminicenantia > Aminicenantales > Aminicenantaceae > WTAW01. The sequence goes on along the minus strand of JASFPP010000079.1, from coordinate 4,917 downwards.
GGTTTTCTCTGGATGCCGGGGAGAAAAAGAAAGAGGGGATAGATACTGACGAAATACCGGTTGCCCAATGCCCCACCGCCCCCCGCATAATTATCCGGCATGATCACGATATAAAACAGAATCCCACCGAGGATTGCGGCAAGAAGAAACCATTGATAGATCCTCCTGGGGCCCGAAACAAAAAGGAAGAGCGCGAGGACCGCCGGGAAAAAATACCACGTGAGGCCTGTAAACCTGCCGAAGAAATAATAAAACAGATTGTAGAACATAAATTTTATCGGGAGGAGGTGTTTTTCCATGTAGCCCTCTGAGGACATGGTTCCCCCTATAGCCGTGTCGAAGGTGATGTGCTCTTTCTCCAGGGGATACCCGCCTTCCCCATAAAAGGTCTTTCGTTCGCCTCCTTGATAGTTCCAATCGCCCGTTGTGAGATAATTGATCCCGAAAAAGAATCCCGCTGTGACGACAAAAATAAGAACGATAAGCAGGGCCTTCACGAATTTTTTCTTGAAAATCGCATAAAGAACGATAGGACCTAAGAGGATGATATGGGGGGGTTTCGAGAAAACCGCTAAACCTGTGACGAACGAGGCCAGATAGTCGGACCCATCTCCAAGGAGAAAACGGCCAAGTTTGGTTTTTTCGTCCTCTTTTGGGTTTGTCTCTTCCCTTTTATATTTATACAGCCATAAAAAGAGCGCAAAAAATACGAGGAAAAGGTTGAAAAAATCCGGATGGATCCAAAAAAAGTATACACAGGCAACTGAACCGAAGAGAAAGGTGAGAATCGCTGCCAAAGAAAGGGGAGTGGTGTTCGCGAGCGAAAAATACGCATGACCCATGATCAGGATAAAAAGAAGGAGAATCGAGTGAAAAACCAGAAAGCCATTGCTCCCGAAGGCCTTTACGAAAGGAGAGGCGAACAGGGGGTAGATGTAAGACTTTGCAAAGAACAGCCTGTCATTTTTCCCCTTTTTCAAAAAGATCCCCAGGGGGCCCGCATCAAAGTCTTGGTAATAGCGGATAAGATCCTTTTTTGTGTATTCCAGATCAAAGTCTTTCGCAAGGCTCTGTGTCATCGAATAATAGATGGCCTCATCGGCGAAGAGAAAATTTCCCTGTAGCGCGGGAAGGTTTATGAAGAGAGATAATCCGAGGACGAAAATAAAGAAAAGGCAGCAAATCCCGAGGACCTTTTTATTCTCAGGTTTCATCGATAAACCAATACCACACTCAGTGCCAAAATACAACAACCGCAGATTCCTGGGAGCACTTTAAAATCGCGTGTTGAGAGCTCGCTCTTCACGTACAGAGATGATTTCTGCACACCCCTGGATAAGGTCGTTTTTTATAAATGTGTGGTTGGGGGTGAGATGGGGGAGGAAAAAATCACCCTTTGTATCATCTTTAGGGGTTATTGACGTCCTTCTCTAAGAGGGATATTAATAGGGTAAAAAAAGGAATTTGATGTCAAATATTGTCAGGGTTTTGACATTTATTGATAAATCGGGAGGAAAACCGAATCAGCTAAATCGTAAACTGTTTATTTTCATGCGCTTAAAAAAGAGAGGCTTGGCATAAAAGTTGCTGTTCATGAAATGCATGTATTGTATAGAAAGAAGGGAAGGTCTGGGCAACCAAAGTTTCAGGGGTGATGCGGCCGGTGCGGCCGTAAGGAAAGAACTTGAAAATGTCGTATTTAGTCTGTAGAATCAACCGCATAAGGGTTGAATCGCACATCTTTGAAGAGGAATTGTTCGAAGGATGATGTTTTTCGAATGCTTTTTCGCTGGTCTAAGGGTCTCTAAGAAGTACACGATTCCCCTTAATCTGGATTTAAGGATTAAGAGTGGGGTGCACTAAAATGAAAAATCTATCCAAAAGACGGCAATCTCAGCGCTTTCGTAAACCATCGGGACGGGCTGGATTTTCTTTACTCGAACTCCTTGTGGTTATCGGGATCATTGCTGTATTGGCAGCGGCCCTCTATCCCAATCTAATGAATTCGCTGGAAACGAAGACGCTCGAGAATGAAGCGAGAGATATTCTGACAAGTTTGCAACGAGCCAAATTTTTAGCTGTAAAAAACAAGTTCCCTCACAGGCTCAGGTTCGAGCAGGATGCTGAAACGAATCTCTGGAAATATATCATAGAAAGAGAAGAAACGGCAGGGAACTGGACGATGATCCCTGGATTCGTGAGCAGGCTTATTCCCCCCAAATTTGATGTCACGGTCAATCTTCCGGATCCGGATCTCGATGTGGTTTACTCGGCCCTGGGAACTGTCTCAAACTTTGATATCCTGCACAATACGGTGATCTTACAGAGTGATCGGCTGGAACGTCATAATCAACCAGACCAGCGGGAGATCCAAGTCTACACAGGTGGATCTGTGAGGTTTGTCAAATCAGAGAGCTAAAATGAAAAAACAAAACATAGGTGTCTTCGATAGGTTGTTCAAGAATAAGGAAGCGTCTGCGGGTAAAAGAAAAGGATTTACATTGATAGAGGTCCTTGTCGCCGTTTTTCTTGTGGGTGTCGCGGTCATGGGTTTAGCCCAGATCTTTACCCTCACTGTCCTCAATAACTCCCGTTCAGACAGGATTGCCAGTGCGACATACCTCGCCCAGCAGAGGATCGATTTTTTGCGGAACATGACTACTCTCGAGTTGAACACGGCGACTTTAAGCGACGGCACGCCGATCCCTCTTGATGAACAGCTGGATATCAACAATGATGGGACTCTTGACTACCGACGGATCACGCAGATCCAAGCGGCTGGATTTTATTGGGACATCCGCGTGGCCGTGTTTCACACCCAATACGCAAGCGAATCTGCCGCGCAGTTACTCGCAAATCCTCAACAATATCGGGTTTTTGCCGATATGAGTACCGTCATAAGCCGATGAGGTCGTGTGATCAGGAGGCGATAGGATGAATTCGAAAGGCATAAAAGACAAAAAAGTAAAGAATAAATATTCGGAAAACGCATTTTGTGGCAAAGCTAGATCAGGGTTTACCCTGGTCGAGGTGTTGGTTGGTGGCACCATAATGCTGGCGGTCATTCTGGCAACGCTGTCTTTGTATATGAGAAGCAACCGGATGGCCGTCGACCAGCAGCAGTTTGCCGAGATGCAGCAGGACGTCAGATCTTCGATGTTCTTTGTCTCCCGGGATGTCAGGTCGGCGGGAGTAGGGCTCACTTCCGATATATCCGGTTATTTTCTCGAGGGGACAGATGGCCACAGTCCTGCCCCCGAAGAGTCGGATGCCCTCAAGCTTTTGGGCAATTTCGATAATCCGTTGAAACTGATCATAGAGAACTATTCGGGAGGAGTTGGAGGTGGAGCAGCCACAGCATTTCTCGACCAGTGGTCATTGGAAACTGCGCCCTATCCCTGTCCTGATTTTTATAACAACAGATCTGTTATTATCGTATCCGTTAAGTGCCCTGGCTGTTTCACATTCCGCTACATCCCCAATAACTCGACTTTCGGATGCGGCTCTGGAGAGGAGCATTTCAACATGCAACCCGGACAATCGGAGCTCAATCCCCCTGGGGGATTGGTCGATACAGGCTGTGCCGCCGATTGTTGGGACGGTGCCCTGGTGACGTTGGGCCAAATCAGATACTACTGGGTGGACACTACGGGCAATCCCGCTGACTACCCTGATCTGACAGCGACTCTACTTCCAGATCGTGGGTATGTCGTCGATGAAAATGGGAATGGCGTTCCCAATACTATGTATATGACAACTATAGATGAGGCTACTGGGTCAGGCCTTATGATTCATTACCCTATCGCTCAAAACATTGAAAGCCTCCAATTCCAGTACAATGGGGACTATTTGAATGCCGATGGCGTCCTCGATGGATTCATCGAATGGCAGTCCAATTGGACCGGGGATGTCGATACCATATCGAGACTCTCTCAGGTAAGGATATGGGTGCTGGGAAAAACAGCCAGGAAATTTGTCAGCTTTTCAGGCACTCCCCCGGCAAATCTGCACCTCTATCGAAGGCCCGCCATCGCAAACGCTCCGCTCGGTACAGACGATGACATGCACCGCAGGTTTTTGCTGGAGTCGACGGTCACGGTCAGGAATATGTCTCTCAGCCTTTATAATACAGGTGAAAGAAATTGAGGAATACCCATGGATAAGACACATCAAAATAGCCCGAACGAAAAAAAGAACGATATAACCCGACATAACAGAGGAATGGGCCTTATCGTGGTCATCCTCGTGCTTGCGTTTATGCTGACTGTCGGGATTCTTCTCGTGACAATCACAAGCACAGGTTCCAAAGTGACAGGAAACATCCGGTGGCAGGAGCAGGCATTCAACGCGGCAGAGGCAGGATTCGATTCGGCCTATTTAGCAATCGAGGATTTTTTCGCGGGTGCTTCCTGGACGAGTTTTGACGGGCACTATCTGATCGATCCGGTAGGAATTGACATCCCGCTGGATGCTATGTATTTCAGGAAAAAGACCGATGCCGAAATTTTTGATTTGCTCGATCCTACAGGGGATGGAATTCCAGATTATGACAATGTCATCTTTTACAAAACTCCTTATATTCCCGATGGTGCGGGAGGATTCGATAATCGCTACACCTACACGGTGTTTTTGATCGATGATGAGAAAGGAGGAGGGTATCCCGATCCGGGAGATGCGCTGCTTATTTGCATAGGTGCTGTCCAGCTTGGCGATACTCTGATCACATCGAGAGTCGAAGTGGAACTTGCCATCGAACTCCCTGGAACGTAAAAAAATATTTTATATAAACAAGGAAAAGGAAGAGGGAGACAATGAATAAAAAAAGGAAACTTATCAGCATTATACTGCCCCTGGTTTTAGTTATCTCTGTTTTTGTTGTGAGATACTGGGCCCAGGTGAGTGTTTTGTGTCCGGGAA